>JAEURL010000237.1 GCA_016789165.1 Anaerolineales bacterium
AGCGGCGAGCCGGGCGCGAAGTAGTCGTAGGCAAAGGCGCGCAGGTAGGCGACGGTCGCCCAGCGCTGGTCTTCGGACAGCGCGCTCGTGAAGGCGTGGTCCGCCACGCCCGCGCCGGTGGTGATAGCGTCGAACAACTGAGCCGGGCTGAAGGCGGCTGCCAGGGTGGAGTCGGTGAAATCGCGCAGCGCGGCGCCGGCCGCATCCGGGCCCTGCCCTTGGCCATCCGCGCCGTGGCAGTTGGCGCAATTGGCGTCGTAGGCGGCTTGGCCGGCGGCGATCTGGTCCGGCGGGGTGCTGAGCGTGTACACGAAGGCCACCACGTTCCAGCGCTGCGTATCGCTCAGCTTCTCATTGAAGGGCGGCATGAACTTATCGAGCCGGCCCTGGGTGACCACACCAAACCAAGTCTGCGGCGAGGCCTGACGCGCCAGATCGGGGAGCGCGAATTTGGGAACGGCGGCCGAGCCGCCCGGGACGTTGGCGGCCATCGGGCCGTCGCCATTGCCGGTATCCCCATGACAGGGGGCGCAATGCTCGGCGAACAGGGCCGCGCCCTCGGCGGCCGAGGGCCGGCCGCTGGGGGCCAGCGCCACCGGGGCCTCCGTGCCGGCGCTGGGCTGAACGGGCGCGCTGGTCACAGGCGGCTGGGTGGGCAGTTCGGCGGGGGCGTTGACGATGGTGCGCGCCCCCGGCGGGGGCGTCACGTCGCCGGCCAGGGAGCAGGCAGCAAGAAAGAGGCCGGCCAAGGCCAGCCCTAGGGCAATCCGAGTGAAACGGGTCATGCCGAAGCCGCTCCCGTGGCAGCGGCATCCGCTACCTTGGCCCCGCACTTGCCGCAGAAGCGGTCGCCCGTCTGGATCAGCGTCCCGCACTGCACACAGGCGGCGGTTTGCGCCAGGCCGGCCCCGCACTTGGCGCAGAAGCGGTCGCCGGCCTGAGCCGGCGTCCCGCACTGCGCGCAGGCCGGCCCGCCCGGCGCGGCCGCCGACGCGCGGACAACGCCCTGCCGGTGGGCGGCGATGGCGGCTTCCATCTGCGCCTCCGGATCGGACGGCGCGGCCTTGCGGCGGGCGGCCACTGCCTGCTCCACCTCGGCCTCAAATCGGCCGGCCGCCCCATTGCCGGCCGCCGGGCCGGCGGCTGCCAGCTGATCCAGCTGCCGCAGCAGCTCGACGCCGTGGGCCATCAAGGTCGCGCGCTGCGGCGCATAGTCCTCGTCCGCGATCTTGCCCATCGTGTGGTCGAAATCCAGGTCACGCAGAGCTTCCAGCACCAGCTCGCGCTCCGCCGCCAGCCCTTCGGCCGGGGTGACCTGCCGTTCTCGCACGCCCTGCTGTTCGATGAAGGGCTGGGCCAGGATGAAGGCCACCACCACGAGGAGCGCTACCCCAATCAGAATGGAACCGATTTCCATAGCTTACTTCCGCTGCTTCAATTCGTCTTCCAGCCGGGCGACATACTCATCCGGCGCCTCCGCCGGCGGGGTCCCGCCCGCCGGCGCAGCCGCAGCGGGTTTGGGCGCCATTTGCCGCAGGACGCGCCAGAGGACCACCCCGCCGATGAGCACGCCCACGGGCGGCAGCACCCAGACGAAGATGTTCAGACCGCGCGTCGACGGCTCCGCCAGCACCCGTTCGCCATACTGCTCGACGAAGTAATCTTTGATCTGTTGATCGCCCCAGCCGGCCTGCAGCTTCTCGCGGATGGTCTGCCGCCACTGGCGGCAGGCTTCCGTGGGGCAGACGTCCAGCGGCACGTTCTCGCACACCGGGCAGAACATCTGCTTGGCGACGCGGTTGACCTCGTCGTCCGAGATGGCCGGCACCGGCGTCTGGGCCAGCGCCACGCGCACGCCAAGTACGACCCCTAGGCCAAGGGCCAGGCCGATCAGGAAACGCTTGAACATAGGTTTGCTTTCGAGCTAGTCGCCGGCCGGGACGCGCGCCGCCACCTGGAGGGTGGTGGCCCGCCGGTCTTCCGCGGCGCTGGGCCAGGCCGCCACGAGCATCCCGACGATGAAGACCAGGCCGCCGGTCCACAGGAAATTTACCAGCGGGTTGATGTAGATCTTGAAGGTCGCCCCGTCCACGCCCACCGGCTCCCAATCCACCAGCAGGACGTAGATGTCATCCTCCAGCGAGCTGCGCACGCCCGGGATGGTCATCGGCTGGACGCCGTCCTGGCTCAGGTACAGGTCGCGGCGCGGATACAGCTCCGTCAGCAGCTTCCCATCGCGATAGACGGCCACCACGGCGCGATGCACCTCACGGTCGTCGTCCGCCTGCCAGGCGCGCAAGTCCTCGTAAATCATCACGTACCGGCCGATGGTCAGCTGTTCGCCTTGCTTGAGGCGGCCCTGGGTCTCCAGCTGGAACATATTGGAGCCGATCACGCCCAAGCCAATCAGCACCACGCCCAGGTGGATGATGTAGCCGCCATAGCGCCGGCGGTTGCGGCTGATCAGCGTGAACAGCGCCTGCAGGGCGTTCTCGCCCGCGCTGCGCACGCGCGCCAGCGTGCCGCGCCCGAACTCCACCACCGTGGTGGCGCCCACGAAGGCCACGATCCAGAAGCCGATCAGGGCCAGCACGTTGTAGACGCCCAGCGCCAGCAGGCCGCCCACCACCACCAGCGAGAACACAAACGGCCAGAGCATCATCCGGCCAAGCTGGCGGGCGGAGGCCTTCCGCCAGGCCAGCAGCGGGGCGATCCCCATCAGCAGCAGCAACGCCGCGAACTGCGGGCCGGTTACCTGATTGTAGAAGGGCGGGCCGACGCTGATCTTCTGGCCGGTCACCACTTCCGAGATCATGGGCGACACTGTGCCCCAGAAGACCGAGAACGTGATGCCCATGAAAAGCAGGTTGTTGAGCAGGAAGGCCGATTCGCGCGAGAGCAGCCCGTCCAGTTGGTTCTCGCCCTTCAGGACTTCCCAGCCGCGGGCCAGCAGGACCAGCGAGCCGATCAGGGTCAGGGCGATGAAGGTGAAGAACCACGGGCCGATCGCGCTCTGCGCAAAGGCGTGCACCGAGGAGAGCACGCCCGACCGGGTCAGGAAGGTGCCGAAGATCACCAGTGAATAGGTCAGGATGATCAGCAGCATGTTCCAGCGCTTGAGCATCCCGCGCTTTTCCTGGATCATCACCGAGTGCAGGAAGGCCGTGCCGGTGAGCCAGGGCATGAAGGCGGCGTTTTCCACCGGGTCCCAGCCCCAGTAACCGCCCCACCCCAGCACGTCGTAGGCCCAGCGCCCGCCCAGCAGCAAGCCCAGCGAGAGGAACAGCCAGGCGACCAGCGTCCAGGTGCGCGTGGTCTTGATCCATTCGTCATCAGTGCGGCGCGTGATCAGCGCGGCGATGGCGAAGGCGTAGGGGATGACAAAACC
>JAEURL010000242.1 GCA_016789165.1 Anaerolineales bacterium
GCCGGCCACATGCTGATAGGCTAGCGGCCGCCCATTACCCGGTTACGGCGAGCCGGCAACCGTCCGGTGTAGGCCTGTTACCGTTTGATGACGAACGCTTGAAAGAAGCCGGCCGGCTTGTTATAATGCCCCTCTTCCGCCGGGCGGGATTTTTCGCGCCTCGGGCGCCAATCGTATACGGGCGTTTGTACCCTTCGCCCGGTCACCAAAGAAAGGAAAGGGCTAGACCCCATGCGTGTTTTGCTGCTCAAAGACGTTTATAAACTCGGCCATGCCGGCGATGTGAAGAAGGTGGCGGACGGCTACGGCCGCAACTACCTCATTCCCCACGGCTTTGCGGCGCTGGCGACGGCCTCGGCCCTCAAGCAGGCCGAGACCCTGCGCCAGAACGCGGCCATCGCCCGCGCCAAGCTCAACGCCGAAATGCAGGGCGTGGCCGATAAGCTCAAGAGCATCACCCTGACCTTCGCGGCCAAGGCCGGCGAGACCGGGAAGCTCTACGGCTCCATCACCACCGCCCAGGTGGCCGCCAAGATCAAGGAGGTCTCGGGCCTGGAGATCGACCGCCGCAACGTCGGCCACCAGCCGCTGCGCGAACTGGGCGAGTTCCAGGTGCCGGTGCGGCTGACCACCGACCTGATCCCGACGGTCAAGGTGGTCATCCACCGCGAGGGCGAGGTCATCAAGACCATCGCCGCGGCGGCGCCGGCCGAGGCCCCGGCGGAGGCCGCTCCTGCCGCCGCGCCGGCCGAGGCCGCCGAAGCGCCGGCCGCCTGAGCGCGGCCCCGCCCACGTTGACAGCCCCGAAGCCATCGGCTCTGGCCGGTGGCTTCGCTGTTTCAGGATAAGCTATGACCGGGATTGGGGAGCAGTTGCGCGCGGCCCGCGCGGCCCGCGGCTGTTCGCTGGAAGAGGCGGAGCGCCAGACGCGCATCCGCGCCCGGCTGCTGGCGGCGCTGGAGGCCGAGGACTTCTCGGCCTTCGCCTCAGCGACCCAGGCGCGCGGTTTCCTGCGCAACTACGCCGAGTTTCTGGGCCTGGAGGCCGAGGCCGTGCTGGCTGGCCTGTCGGCCGGCGCCGCCAAGGCCCGGCCCACAGCCCGCCCAGCGGCGGCGCGGCCGGCCGCGGCCCCGCCCAGCGCCGTGGTCGGCGGCGGGTGGCGGCGCTTCTTCACCTGGGATCTCTTCATCGGCGTGACGGTCACGGCGCTTTTCACCCTGCTGCTGGTCTGGGGCGGCTGGCAGCTGTGGCAGGCCCTGGGGGCCGCGCCCGCGCCGACGGTCACCCCGGCCGGCGTGAGCGCAGCGGGGACGCCCGCGGCAGGCACAGCGGCGCCCAGCGGGCCAACGCCCACCGCCACGCCGCCGGAGGCCACGCCCACCGAACCCCTGCCCACGCCGCGCCCCAATTACGTGGGCGTGAACGTGCTCGTGCGCGCCGAGCAGCGGGTCTGGCTGCGCGCGGTGGTGGACGGCGCCGAGACCTTCGCCGGCCAATTGACGCCGGGCGAGGCGCGCGAGTTCGTGGGCAACACGGCCGTGGAATTGTGGACCGGCAACGGCCTGGGCACGCGCGTGGTCTTCAACGGCCAGGACCAGGGCGTGCTGGGCGGCCTGGGCGAAGTGGTGATCCGCATCTGGACCCTGGCCGGCGTGGTCACGCCCACCCCCACCGCCACGGCCACCCCTTAACGGTAGTTTTCAGGACGCGTAACGGTATGGCGAAACTCAAATCCAAACACTTCCACCTGGTGAGCCTGGGCTGCTCCAAGAACACCGTCGACTCCGAAAGCATGGCGCAGCTGCTGGGCCAGGCCGGCTACACGGCCACCGCGGACCCCGGCCGGGCCGAGGTGCTGATCGTCAACACCTGCGGCTTCATCGGCCCAGCCAAACAGGAATCGGTGGATGTGCTCAACCAGCTGGCGGCCGGCAAGCGGCGCGGGCAGATGCTGATCGCGGCCGGCTGCCTCTCGCAGCGTTACGGCGGCGAGCTGCTCAAGTGGGTGCCAGCGCTGGACGGTATTATCGGCACCCGGCGCTGGATGGACATCGTCGATTTTGTCCAGCGCCTGCGCGAGCGCGGCCGGCCCGAGCCGCTCTATCACCTGCCGGAGGCCGCGGCCGTGGTCGGCTCCGACGAGCACGGCGCCGCCCGCGTGGCCGTGCAGGGCGCCAGCGCCTATCTCAAGATCGCGGACGGCTGCCGCCGGCCGTGCGCCTTCTGCGCCATCCCGCTCATCAAGGGCACGGCCGTCTCCCGGCCGGCGGAGGCCATCCTGGCCGAGGCCCGCGCCCTGCGCGCGCAGGGCGTGCGCGAGATCCTGCTCATCGCCCAGGACACCACCGACTACGGCCATGACCTGGGTCTGAAAGACGGCCTGGCCGGCCTGCTGGAGCAGCTGGTTCAGGCCGTGCCCGATATCGACTGGCTGCGGATCATGTACGCCTATCCCGGCTACGTCACCGACCGCCTGATCGAGACGATGGCCGCCCACCCGCAGATCGTGCCCTACCTGGACATGCCCCTGCAGCACGGCCATCCGCAGACCCTCTACCGCATGCGCCGGCCGTCCAACATCGACTGGGTCCACCGCACCCTGGCCAAGATGCGGGCCGCCCTGCCGGACCTGGCCATCCGCTCCACCTTCATCGTCGGCTATCCGGGCGAAACCGACGAGGAGTTTCAGACCCTGGTGGATTTCGTCCAGGCCGTGCGCTTTGACCGGATCGGCGTCTTCACCTTCTCCTTCGAGCCGGGCACCGCCTCGGCCGCCCTGGGCGACCCCGTCCCCGAAGAGGTCAAACAGGCGCGCAAAGAGCACCTGATGGCGGTCCAGCAGCGGATCTCGCTGGAGAAGAACCAGGCCCAGGTGGGCAAGACCCTCCAGGTGTTGATCGAGGGCCACGGCGACGGGCTGAGCGTGGGGCGCAGCTACCGCGACGCGCCTGAGATCGACGGCCTGGTGATTGTGGACGGCGAGGTGCCGGTGGGGGAAATGGTGCCGGTGCGCATCTCGGGCGCGCTGGCCTACGACTTGACCGGCGCCGTGGACACAACGCCGGCCCAGGTGGTGACCCTGCCGCTGAGCGCCCGGTAGCGCCGCCGGCTCAGGGCAGCCGGCGCACGCGCGGGACGATGGCGATCACGGCCAGTGACAGGGCCAGGGCCACGGCCGCGCTGAGCGTGATGGTCAGGCTGAGGCCCAGCGCCTCGGCCAGGATGCCGATGGCCAGGTTCCCGAAGGGCGCAAAACCGAAGAAGGTGAGCGTGTACAGGCTGAGCACGCGGCCGCGCACCGCGTCGGCCACGCGCGTCTGCAGCAGCGTGTTGATGAGCGTGAACTGCAGCATGAAGCCGACCCCCAGCCCGAAGGCCAGGGCCAGCGCCGGCCCCACGCTGGTCTGCCAGGCGAAGGCCGCCAGGATCAAGGGGAAGGCCAGGTTGGCCAGCACCAGCCACCGGCCGCGCCGCCCCCGGTCGCCGTAGCGCGCCACCACCAGCGCGCCGGCCACCGCCCCCAGCCCTGTGGCCGCGTTGACGGCCCCGAAGGCGGTCGGCCCGCCGCGCAGGCTCTGATCCACAAAGGCCGGCAGGATCGCGCCGTAGGAAATCCCGAACACGCTGAAGATCAGGGCCAGCAGCAGCAGGGCGAAGATCTCGGCGTGGCGGTAGACGTACCCCACCCCCGCCTTCAACTGCTGCCACGGCGAGCCGATCTCCAGGCGGCTGGTGCGCGGCTCCAGCCGCATCGCCAGCAGGCCGCCGATCACGGCCAGGAACGACAGGCCGTTGAGCAGGAAGCACCACGATGCCCCGACGGCGGCCAGCAGCAGGCCGGCCAGCGCCGGCCCCACCACGCGCGCGCCGTTGAACATCATCGAGTTCATGGCGATGGCGTTGGTCAGGTCCTCGCGCCCCACCATCTCCACCACGAAGGCCTGGCGCGCCGGGCCGTCGAAGGCGTTCACCACGCCCAGCGCCGCCGAGAGCGCCACGACGTGCCAGACCTGAACGTGGCCCAGGAATGACAGCGCCGCCAGGATCAGGGCCAGCAGCATGGCGGCCGCCTGGGTGATGACCAGCAGCGTGCGCTTGGGCATGCGGTCCACCACCACGCCGCCCCACGGCGAGATGAGCAGCGCCGGGATGGCCGAGGCGAAGCCCACCACGCCCAAGGTCAGCTCGGAGTGGCTGAGCTCGTACACCAGCCAGCCCTGGGCCACGATCTGCATCCAGGTGCCGGCCACCGACACCAGTTGGCCGCCGAAGTACAGCTGATAATTGCGGTGCCGCAAGGCGATGAAGGCGCGCGGCAGCCGCGAAACGCCGGCGGGGGAAGCCGGCCCGGGGACCGCTTGGTCGTCCATCAGCGCACGGCCTCCTGGGTCTGCAGGGCCAGGCGCAGCACCGTCAGCGCCCGGACCACGCCCGCCCGCTCGGCCTCGTCCAATCCCGCCAGGCGCTCGGTCAGCATGGCCAGGGTGTGCTGGCGCGCCTCACGCACCTCGCGGCGGCCGGCCTCGGTCAGCGCCAGCTGGACGCAGCGCCGGTCCGAAGGATGCGGCTGGCGCACCACCAGCCCGCGTTCCACCAGGCCATCCACCAGCGCGGTGGCCGAGGGCAGGGTCAGCCCGACGTGCTCGGCCACCCGGGACATGGACGGGCCGGGCGCGCCCTCCGCCAGGACCAGGGTGCGGAATTGCGGCACCGTCAGGGACGCCATCCGGCCCTGGCGCATCTCGGCCCGGATCGCCTGCATCAGGCTCGGGATGGTAGTCAAAACGGTCTGGGCGCACTCTTCGATGGTGATCGACATATAGTTAGAGTCTGGAATATTTAGGTTTTCGAATTATATCAAGATACAAAAAGGGGCAGGCTGGCGCCTGCCCCACGCTGCCCGCCGGCCGGGCTGAAGACGTTACTTCTCCTCGCGCACGCTCCCATCCACGACCTCGCCGTCGGAGGCGGGCGGATTGGCCGGCGGCGTATCAACCACATCCCAGCGCCCGCCTTCCGTCAGCCGCTTCAGGTGTTCGCGGACGACCTCCGCGGGGGCCAGCTCCAGGAAGAACCGCATCCCCAGCATGACGATGGCCACATCGTCCAGCTGCCCCAGCACGGGCAGGAGGTCGGTGGGCTCGAGCGGCAAGACGAGATAGGCCAGCGCGGCGACCGGGATCAGCTTGGCCAGCGCCGGCACCCGCACATCCAGCATCAGGTTATAGACCAGCTTCACCTGCTGGACGACCTCGCGGATGAGGTTCCCTTGCGGGATATACGGGCCTAACAAGTTGCGTTTCTCCTGGGAATCGGCCATGACGTCACCTCCTGGCGAATCGGCAGGGTTCCTAACGAGGCTATACGTGCCGGCGGGGAAAAAGTTGTAGCCCGTGGGCCACGGGCTACTCGTCGATCAGGCTGTAAAAGTTGCGGTTCTGCTCGCGCAGCGCGAAATCCAGGCGCTCGCGGGTGAGGGCGTCCTGCTCGAGGAGGATATCGCCCAGCCGGCGGACGTGGCCGGCCTCTGTTTCCCGCTTCTGGGCCAGCAGGGCGGCCCGCAGCTGCTCGGAGCTGATGAACTTGTAATCCAACAGGTACTTGCCCAGGCGCGGGACCGGGCGGTCTTCGTCGCCGGGCTCGTCAATCGGGACATCGGCCAGGGCGGGGTCGGCGTTGTGCTCGGCCACGGCCTCCTGACGGGCCCGCTCCTGGAGCGCCAGCGCCAGCCACTCGCGCGCGGTGCGGTTCTCGGGGTTGATGGCCAGCACCCGCCGCAGGCAATCGATGGCCTGCGCCATGTCGGTCAGCACCGAGGCCAACGCCAGCCAGGCCTTCTCATGGCGCGGCTCCAAGCGCACGGCCTCAAACAGCAGCCGCCGCGCCTCGTCCAACTGACGGGTGCGGATGGCGGTCGTGGCGCGTTCGTACAGAGTGTCGGCGTTCATGAATTCAGGATGGATCAGGCCGGCTGGAGCGGCTGTGAGAAGTATAACCTACGTTGCGCGCCCCGCCAAAACCGCGCGGCCGGCCGCATAAACAAACCAGGGGCCGAGCCGGCCCCTGGGGGAGTTCTGCAAGCCGCGGCGGGGCCGTCAGCCTTCGCCCAGGTAGGTCTTGCGCACTTCCTCGTCGTCGCGCAGCCGGGCGGCATCACCCTGCAGGCGGATCTCGCCGGTCTGCAGCACGTAGCCGCGCCGGGCGATGCCCAGGGCCATGCGCGCGTTCTGCTCCACCAGCAGGATCGTGGTGCCCTGCTGGTTCAGGGCCTGGATCGTCTCAAAGATCGTCTCCACCAGCAGCGGCGCCAGGCCCATCGAGGGCTCGTCCAGCAGCAGGACGCGCGGGTTGCCCATCATGGCACGCGCCATGGCCAGCATCTGCTGTTCGCCGCCGGAGAGCGTGCCGCCCTTCTGCCGCACGCGCTCCTTCAGGCGCGGGAACAGGCTG
This sequence comes from Anaerolineales bacterium, assembly GCA_016789165.1. GTDB lineage: Bacteria > Chloroflexota > Anaerolineae > Anaerolineales > UBA6663 > SpSt-583. The sequence goes on from JAEURL010000242.1 coordinate 6,451, forward strand.
AAGACCCGCTCCAGGTCGCGGGCGATGCCGTCCTTGTCGGTGCGCGTGAAGGCCCCCATCTCCAGGTTTTCCTGGACCGTCATGCGCGGGAAGATCAGCCGGCCCTCCGGGCTCTGGCAGATGCCGCGCCGGTTGACCTCGTGGGCGGGCAGTTTGGTCAGCTCCTCGCCTTCCAGCTTGATCGAACCGGTGCGCGGCCGGATCAGGCCCTGGATGGTGCGCAGGGTGGTGGTCTTGCCGGCCCCATTGGCGCCGATCAGGGTCACGATCTCGCCCTGCTCGACGGTCAGCGAAATGCCCTTCAGGGCATGGATGTTGCCGTAGTAGGCGTGGACGTCCTGCAGTTCAAGCATCGGCATGATGGTTACTTTCCCTGGCTGGCGGTGCCCTTGCCCAGGTAGGCCTCGATCACCTTGGGATCACGCTGGACCTCGCCCGGGGAGCCCTCGGCGATCTTCTCGCCGTGGTCCAGCACCGAGACCCGGTCGGAGATGCCCATGACCACGCGCATGTCGTGCTCGATCAGCAGGATGGTCAGGCCGCGCTCTTTGCGCAGGCGGTGGATGAACTGGGTCAGGTCGGCGGTTTCGGCCGGGTTCATGCCGGCCGTCGGCTCATCCAGCAGCAGCAGCTTGGGGTCGGAGGCCAGGGCGCGGGCGATCTCCAGCCGGCGCTGCAGGCCATAGGGCAGGTTGCGGGCCGGCCAATCCGCGTACTGGCGGCCGAGGCCCACGAATTCCAGCAGGTCCAGGGCCTTGTCCATCGCCGCCTGCTCTTCCTGCCGGACGCGCGGCGGCCGGAAGAAGGCCTCAAAGACGTTGCCCTTCAGCCGGCTGTGCATACCCACCAGGATATTCTCCAGGGCCGACATCTGGCCAAACAGGCGGATGTTCTGGAAGGTGCGGGCGATGCCGCGCGCCTGCACCTCGTGCGGCTTCAGGCCGCTGACGCGCTGGCTGTCGAAGACGATCTCGCCCTTGGTGGGCGTGTACAGGCCGGTGATGTTGTTGAAGAGCGTGGTCTTGCCGGCGCCGTTGGGGCCGATCAGGCCCGCGATCATGCCAGGCTCGATGTGAAAATCCACGGCGTTGACGGCCACCAGGCCGCCAAAGACCTTGGAGACGTTGCGGACATCCAGCAGCGGGGCCATGTCAGTGCCCCCTTTCGGTGGTACTGGGCACCAGGCCTTGCGGCCGGAACTGCATCATGGTGACCAGGATGATGCCAAACAGCAGCAGCTTGTACTGGCTGGCGTTGAACAGGCTCTCCAGGAAGTTCTGCATGCCCTGGTTCTGGATGCCCTGGAAGATCGTCGCCTGCAGCACGCCGCCCAGCACCACCTGGAGCTTGTCCAGCAGCAGCAGGTCGGCCACTTTGATGATGAAGCCGCCCAGGATGACGCCCACGATGCTGCCGGTGCCGCCCAGGATGACCATGCACAGGACGATGACCGAGATGCTGAAGTCAAAGGCGTCCGGCGAGATGAAGGAGACGTAGCTGCCGTAGAAGGCGCCGGCGAAGCCGCTGAACATGGCGCCCAGCATGAACGCCGCCAGCTTGGTGCGCACCAGGTCGATGCCCATCGAGTTGGCGGCCAGCTCGTCCTCGCGCAGGGCCACCCAGGCCCGGCCCATGCGGCTGCGGCGCAGGCGCGAGATGAAGAAGACCGAGACCGCCAGCAGGGCCAGGATCAGGAAATACCAGGGGATGTACTGGCCGGTGACAAAGACCACGCCCGGGAAGATCGGCCGGCCGATCGGGTTGATGCCGTCCGTGCCGTTGGTCAGGTTGAAGGGCGTCGGGCAGCCCACCAGGCAGAGCGCCAGCTCCGGCCGGCCCAGCACCGCCGCCACGATCTCGCTCAGCGGCTCGTGGATCTGGATCACGTTCAGGTTCTTGAACACGATCGGCACGATCTCGCCGAAACCCAGGGTGACGATGGCCAGGTAGTCGCCGCGCAGCGGGATGACGGGCGCGCCCAGCAGCAGGCCAAACAGCGCCGCCGCCGCCGCCGCCACCCAGATGATCAGCCAGAAGCTGATGTGCAGGTTGAACTGCGGCGAGTTCAGGAAGGCGATGGTGTAGCCGCCGATGGCGAAGAAGGCCACATAGCCCAGGTCCAGCATGCCGGCGTAGCCGGCCACGATGTTCAGGCCCAGCGCCTGCAGGGCGAAGATCATGGCCACGATGATGGCGTTGGCCCAGAACAGCTGGGCGTATTGCTCGAAGAACGGGAAGGCCACGGCACAGACCAGCAGCAGGCCCAGCAGGCCGAAGCGGCGCACGCGCGGGTCGGCGGCCGTGCGGAGGGCGGCCACGCCCGTCGCCACGGCCGTGCCCAGCACCACCGATCCGAGATAGACCAGCAGGGAGGTGGAGGCCGGCGGGATGGTCTCTTGCTTGGGGAGGCCGGCGATGACGGTGTTGTGGAAGAGGCTCACCAGCACCACCGCCACGGCGCTGATCAGGCCGGGCAGCGCCGCCCGCCGCCAGGCCCCGGGCTGGGCCGGCGTGTTCACGCCCACCAGCACGCCGAGCAGGACGACCAGGATGACCACCGACCAGCCGCCCATGATCAGGGCCATGAAGCCCATCAGCA
>JAEURL010000280.1 GCA_016789165.1 Anaerolineales bacterium
TGACCGGTTTCTCGTACGTGCTGGACGTGATGCCGTTGACGCATTTCCGCAGCGCGGGGAGCGGCCGCGCCGCGGCCCGGCGGGCCGGGGTGGAGCACGCCGTCGTCTCGGCCGGCGGGGCGCGGGCGGAGTGGTTCACGCCGCCGGGGGTGACGGGCGGCCCGGTGCTGCTCTACCTGCACGGCGGCGGCTGGGTCTTTGGCCTCTCGCCCCTGCACTACACGTTTCTGGCCGACCTCAGCCGGCGGCTGGGGTGGCGCGTGCTGGCGGTGGATTACCGGCTGGCGCCCGAGCATCCGTTCCCGGCCGGCCTGGACGATTGCCTGGCCGCCTACCGCTGGCTGCGCGCCGAGGGCCAGCCGGCTGGACAGATCGTAGTGGCCGGCGACTCGGCCGGCGGCAACTTCACCCTGGCGCTGCTGCTGGCCCTCAAGGCCTCCGGCGAGGCCCTGCCCGCCGCCGGCGTGGGCCTCTCGCCGGCCGTGGACCTGACCTGGCCGCTCCCGGCCGGGGCCGCCCGTGATCCCCTGCTGCCGCCCCGCCTGGCCGAGCGCCTGCTGGCCGCCTACACCCGCGCAGCCGACCCGGCCAATCCGCTGGTCTCGCCCCGCCTGGGGAACCTGGCCGGCCTGCCGCCGCTGCTGATCTTGCTGGGCGGGGGCGAACTGCTGCGGCCCAGCGGCGAAGCCTTTGTGGCCGACGCTCGCGCCGCCGGCGTGGACGTCACTCTGGAATTGGCGCCGGGCATGTGGCACGTCTGGCCGCTCTTCGCGCCGTTTGTGCCGGAGGCCGAGGCCGCGGTGCAGGCCTGCCTGCGTTTTGTCCGCCAGCACACGGCTCAGCCCGTCGCGGCGGGAGGCTGACCATGGACGACTCCGCCGACCTCAACCGCGCCTCGCAGGCGGCCTGGGAGCAGATTGCCGGCTGGTGGGATGACTATTACACCGCCGCCGGCAACAACGCCCACCGCCACATGATCGCGCCGGCCGCCCTGCGCCTGCTGGACCCGCGGCCGGGCGAGACGATCCTGGACGCCGCCTGCGGCAACGGCGTTTTTGCGCGCCGGCTGGCCGGCCTGGGCGTGCGCGTCACGGCTTTCGATTTCAGCACCGTCTTCCTGGAGCGTGCTCGCGCGCACACGGCGGCCGCCGGCCTGGCCGACTGGGTGACGTATCATCACCTGGACGCCACCGCCGAGGCGCAATTGCTCACGCTGGGCCCCGGCGCCTTCGACGGCGGGGTGTGTCTGATGGCGCTCATGGATATGCCCGTCGTGGCCCCGCTCTTTCGCGCTGTGCGGCAGCTGCTCAAGCCGGCCGGCCGTTTCGTGTTTGGCGTGCTCCACCCCTGTTTCAATTCCGCGCGCGGCCTGACGCGGCTGGTGGAGGAGACCGATCAGGACGGCCAGATGGTGGAGACCTACGGCCTCAAGATCACGCGCTACCTGACCCCGGAGAGCTTCCACGGCCTCGGCATCGTCGGCCAGCCGGCGGCCCAGTATTATTTTCACCGCCCGCTCCAGCAGTTGTTGGGGGAGGCCTTCAGCGCCGGCTTCGTGTTGGACGGCCTGGAGGAGCCGGCGCTCACCCTGGAGCGGAACCCCCAGCGGGCGCTCTCCTGGTCCAACTTCTCCGAGATTCCGCCCTTCCTGATCGCGCGCCTGCGGCCGGTTTAATCATCAGCAATCACCCAATCTCTCAACCTTCCCCCACCGCCTATGACCCATAACTGGCCCGCCCTCACCGCCGAGACCGTCCGCCACCTGCAGGCCCTGATCCGCCTGGAGACCGTCAATCCGCCGGGCAACGAGCTCCTGGCGGCCGAGTATCTGGCCGGCGTCCTGCGCGCCGAAGGCCTGGAGCCGCTCGTGCTGGAATCCGCGCCCGGCCGCGGCAACGTCCTTGCCCGGCTGAAGGGCACGGGCGAGGCCGCGCCGCTGCTGCTCTACGGCCACACCGACGTGGTGCCGGCCGAGTCCGAGCACTGGACCCATCCGCCGTTTGCGGGCGAGGAGCAGGCCGGCTTTGTTTGGGGGCGCGGCGCGCTGGATATGAAGGGCTCGGTGGCCCAGCAGCTCATGGTCTTCCTGCTGCTCCACCGCCAGGGCCTGCCGCTCCGCCGCGACGTGATCTTCGCGGCCACCGCCGACGAGGAGGTGGGCGGCGAGGACGGCAAGGGCGTGGCCTGGCTGGTGAAGCATCACCCGGACCTGCTGCGCGCCGAGTTCGGCCTGACCGAGCTGGGCGGCTACAACATGGAGTTCGCCGGCGCGCCGGTCTATCCCATCCAGGTGGCCGAGAAGGGCACGGTCTGGCTTAAGGTGCGCGCCCACGGCCGGCCCGCCCACGCCTCCCAGCCGCAGTCCGACAACTGCGTGGTGCGCCTGGCGCGCGCGGTGGCGGACCTGGGCCGGCACGGTCTGCCCTATCACCTGTGCGACGCGGCGGCCGGCATGCTCACGGCCACCAGCGCGGCGGTGGGCGGCGAGCTCGGCCACTGGCTGGGGGAGCTGGCCGACCCGCGCTACGCCGAGGACATGCTGCGCGGCGCCTTCCACGATCATCCCCTGCGCCCGATGCTGACGGCCATCACCCACAACACCGCCACCCCCACCGGGCTGACGGCCGGCTACAAGACCAACGTCATCCCGGCCGTGGCCGAGGCCGTCATCGACGGGCGCAACCTGCCCGGCACCAGCACCGCCGCTTTCCTGGACGAGCTGCGCGCCGTGATGGGCGCGGACCTGGAGTACGAGGTCACTCTGGAATCGCCGCCGCTGCAGACCTCGCACCACACGCCGCTGTATCAGCTGATGGCCGAGGCCCTGCGCCGGCACGATCCCCGCGCCCAGGTGGTGCCGTACATGATGACGGGCGCCACCGACGCCAAGTATCTGGCCCCGCTGGGCGTGCCGTCGTATGGCTTCATGCCCATCCAGCTGCCGCCCGGCTTTGATTTCATGCGCCTCTTCCACGCCCACGACGAGCGCGTGCCGGTGGCCGGCCTGGGCTGGGGCTTGCAGGTGCTCTACGAGGTGGTGGCCGGCTATTGCGGCGCCGCGGTGCAGCCTTAGGCCGGCCCTCACCCGCCGCCGGCCGCTTGTTGAACCAACGCCAAATGCGATAGACTCCTCTATCAATTCCGCCGTCCACTGCTTACTGCTCACTGTCACTGATCACCAATTACCACTCACTCCTTCCTTCCCCACTCACTCACCTTGTCCCGCCGGCCTTCCGCCCTCCTGCGCCTGACGCCACTCCTCGTCGCCGCCCTGGCGTGCAGCACATTCCTGCCCCCGGCGACGCCCGCGCCGGCGCCCAGCCCGGCCCCGGCGGCGACCCACACGCCGGCGGCCTTGGGCGCCTCGCCGACTCCGCCGTCGGCCGCCACGCTGGCGCCCGCGGCCACACGCGAACCGGAGGCGGCCGCCAGTCCGCCGGCGCTGGTGATCCATCCCGGCCCGCAGTATTACGCCGGCGATGTCCTCAGCCTGGCCGTCACCGCCGACCCCGCTTGGGAGAGAGCCCAGGTGAGCCTCCATCTGGGCGGGGCTGATGGCCCCGTGATCGTCTCCGGCGAGTTCGGGGCTTTTGGCATTGGCGGCCGGCCGCAGGCCACGTTCTGGTGGGCCTGGGACACCGCCGGCCTGGCGGGCGAGCAGACCCTGACGGTGGTGGTGACGCCGCCGGCCGGCCCGGGTTCAGCGGCTGCTCCGGGGGTCTTCTCCCAGTCGGTCACCCTGCTGCCGGCCGACCAACGGCCGGCGCCGGAGGCCCAGGCGCGCTGGGCCGAGGCCCGCAGCGCGTGCTGTGTTTTCCACTACCTCACCGGCACGGCTGCCGCGCGCGATATTGACCTGATCCGGGCGCAGGCCGACCAGGCCTTTGCGCGCGTCGAGCAGACCCTGGGCGTGCGCCAGCGCGGCCGCGTGGCCTTTACCTTGCTCAGCCGGCTCCTCGGCCACGGCGGCTTCGCCAGCGACGAGATCTACCTAACCTACATCGACCGCAACCCGGCCGGCCTGGATTTGCAGACGGTCTTTGTCCACGAGGGCACGCACATCCTGGATCGGCAGATCGCCGATCAGCGCCCGACCTTCATCACCGAGGGCCTGGCCGTCTTCGTGGCCGGCGGCCACTACTACCCGGAGGACCTGGACCAACGCGCCGCCGCCCTGCTGGCGCTGGACCGCTACCTCCCGCTGGCCGAGCTGGCCCGCGCTTTCTACCCCGCCCAGCACGAGATCGGTTACCTGGAGGCCGGGGCCTTTGTGAAGTATCTGGTGGATACCTACGGCTGGGAGCGTTTTCGGGCCATGCTGGCCGCCTTCGAGCCGGCCGACGACGAGGCCGCCCTGCTGGCGGCCGGCCTGCGCGCCGAGTACGGGCGCACGCTGGAGGAGTTGGAGGCGGAGTGGCTGGCACACCTGCGCGCCCAGCCCGTGGACCCGGACCAGGTGACGCACCTGCGCCTGACCATCGCCCTCTTCGACGCCCTGCGTCAGTATCAACTGCAGGACGATCCGGCCGCGCACTTCCTCAGCGCCTGGCTGCCGGACGGCCCGGAGGCCCGCCGGCGCGGCCTGGTGGCCGATTTCGTCCGCAGCCCGCGCGCGCCCGAGAACGTGGCGCTGGAGGCCATGCTGGCCGCCGCCGAGCAGGCCTTGGCCCGGCGGGATTTCGATCTGGCCGAACGTTTGATCAATTCGGTGAACGGCGTGCTGGCGGCCGGCAACCTGTTCTTTGATCCGCTGGCCGCCCGCTATCTGCGCGTCGTCACGGACCTGGCCGCCCGCGGCTACGAGGCCCAGACCATCGACCTGGCCGGGCCGGCCCCGCGCGCCGCCGCTATCCGCCAGTGGCCCATCCTGGAAGACGTCCCGCTTTATAATAGCGGCCAATAGTCACCCAACCGCCAATACCAAGCCTCGGCCTTGCCCATGTACAAACTCACCCTGATTTTCCACGATCTCCCCTCCGCGCCGGACCTCGTCGCGCGCTGGTCGCAGGAGTTCGTGCCGCTGGCCGAGCAGATGCCGGGCCTGGTGCGCGTGATGGTCAGCCACGCCGACGGCGGGCCGGCCGGCCCGGTGGATATCCGCCTGATCCACGACCTGATCTTCGAATCGCGCGAAGCCCTCCTGGCCGCCATGCAGTCGCCCGAAGGGGTGGCGGCCGGCCAGGGGCTGGTGCACCTCACCAAGAACACGCCGGGCGCCGTCACCATGCTCTTCGCCGAGCACATGGAAGACGACCCGCATCCCGCGGCGGCCTGAGCATGCTGACCCGCTGGCTGCGCTTCCTCCTGCCCGCCCCCGGCCCGCTCTCGCTGCTCGGCGGCGCCGGCGCCATCCTGGTCCTGGGCCTGCTGGCGGCCGTGGGCTACGCCGTCAGCCAGACCGGCCTCTTCCTGGAGAATTTCGGCTTCCTGTACGGGCTGTTCTGCGTCCCGCCGGCCGCCGTTCTGTTGGCGGCCGCGGCCCTGTGGGAGAAGCGCCCCCTGCCGCGCGCCGGCCTGTGGTTCGCCGCGGCGCTGGCTCTGGCGGTGGGCGGCCTGGTGGCGGCCATGGCCATCGCCACCTCGCCGGAAGCCGGGCTGACGGCCGGCCTGGCCACCTACGCCCTGATCTGCGTGCCGCCGGCCGTGGGCAGCGCCCTGATCGGCCTGTACTTCGCCAGCCGCGGCGCGCCGGCCGCCCGCGCCACGCTGCACGCTGAGCGCGTCGAGCGCGCCCGGCACATGATCGAGGCGCGCGGCGAGGTGACCGTGGCCGAGCTGGCGGCGGAATTGCGCGCGCCGGCCGGCGAGTGTGATCAGATCGTGGACGAGCTGCTGCGCGGCCAGCTGGCCGGCTTCTTCGACGCCCCGCGCGGCCGCGTCTATACCCAGGCCGCCCTGCGCGCCAAGCAGAAGCAACTGGTGGCCGTCGTCCAGGCCCGCGGCCAGGTCAGCTTCGACGATCTGACCGCCGAGCTGCGCGCCCCGCGCGACCTGCTGCGCGGCTGGGTCTACGAGGCCGTCCGGCGCGGCGAATTCACGGGCTACCTCAACTGGAACGAGGGCTTGCTCTATTCGGCCGACGCCGCCAAGCTGCGCGCCTCCGACCGCTGTCCGCGCTGCGGGGGCGAGCTGGCCCTGGCCGGCCAGGGCGTGATCCAGTGCGGGCACTGCGGCTCGGAGGTCTTCCTGGCGTGAACGCCGAGGACGTGGCCGCCTACCTGCGCGCGCACGCGCTGGCCGGCGAGGTGGTCCGCCTGCCCGAGCCGACGCCCACGGTGGAGACCGCGGCCCGCGCCGCCGGCACCGCGCCGGAGCGCATCGTCAAATCGGTGCTCTTCCTGGCTGCCGGCGCGCCGGTGCTGGTGGTGGCCAATGGGCCGGCCCGCGTAGATTACAAGCGCGTGGCCGATCACCTGGGGATCACGCGCAAGAAGCTCAAGCTGGCCGACGCCGAGACCGTTCAGGCCGTGACCGGTTTTCCGGTGGGCACCGTGCCGCCCTTCGGCCAC
>JAEURL010000296.1 GCA_016789165.1 Anaerolineales bacterium
GCGCGAGGACGAGGGCCGCCAGCAGGCCGGCCCGCCCGGCCCGGCCCAGGCGGCTGAGGCCGGCCGCCATCGGCAGGACCGCGTACGGGAAAGCGAAGAGCAGGCGGTAGCCGACCGTGATGAACGGGATCGTGGGGGTGACGAAGGTCAGGATCAGGGCCGTGGCCAGGACCGGCAGGGCTAGCCAGATCACGATCAGGGCCGCGCGCCGGCCGGGCCGCGCCAGCGCCAGCAGCCCGCGCGCGAACAGGAAACTCAGCGCCGCGTAGCTGATCAGTGCCGGCGCCTCCCACGGGAAGGTGGTCTCGCCGGCTGTAAAGGACAGGAACGGGAAGCCCAGTTTGAGGGCCAAGCCCAGCGGGCTGACGGCCAGGTCGGCGGGCGCGGCCGCCGCCAGCAGCGCGGTCTGCGCGCGCCAGACCGGCAGCCAGGGCAGGAAGGCCAGGCCGGCGGCCATCACCACGCCGGCCCAGGTGAGCAGCCAGCGCCGGCCCGGCCGCGCCCAAAACAGGTACAGGGCCTGGGCCAGCACCAGCACGCCGGCGATGTAGTTGGTGTAGGGCAGGAGCGCCGTCGCCACGCCGTAGGCCGCCCAGCGCCCGACGGTGGGCCGGCGCAGCACGGCCAGGAAGGCCAGGGTGGCGGCCAGGCCCACCAGCGCGGTGAGCGCGTAATAGCGGGCCGTGCGCGCGTACATCAGCCAGAACGGCGAGAGCACCACCAGGAACATGGCCAGCCGCGCCGTCGGCGGCCCATCCAGCCGCCGGCCGAGCGGATACAGCAGGGCCAGGGCCAGCACCGCGCAGGCCACGTTCGGGAAGCGCATGGCGAAGTCGCTGGTCCCCATCAGCCCGATCCAGGCGTGCTGTGACAGCGGGAAGAGCGGCGGGTGCGGCTCGTTGGGAGGCGCCAGCTCCGGCTCTTCCAGGCGCGGGCCGGGCAGGGCGCTCATGGTTACCAGCAGGTCGTGCAGGTTCTGGCGCGTGATCAGCAGTTCGCCGATCTCGTCCCACCACAGCGCCCGGCCGTTCAGGTCGTGGAACCATAGCGCGGCGGCGGCCAGCAGGATCAGGCCGGCGGTCCATACGGCGCGCGGCTCCAAACGGCGAGCGGCGGGCAGGCGGCGCATCATCGGCGGCCGGCTTCAGCCCGGCAAGACGCCGGCCAGCGCCGGCGCGGCTTCGCGGTAGATGGCCAGGGTCTGGCGCGCGGCCGCCTCCCAGGTGAAGGTCCGGGCGCGCGCCCGGCCGCGCGCGGCCAACTCAGCCCGCCAGGCCGGGTCCGCCAGAATCCGGCCCAGGGCCTCGGCCCAGGCGCGCGGCTCGGCCGGGGGCAGCAGCACGCCGGCCTCGGCCACCACTTCCGGCAGACTGGCGGCGTGGGAGCAAACCACGGGCACGCCGCAGGCCATGGCCTCCAGCGGCGGCAGGCCGAAGCCCTCAAAGACGGAGGGATAGGCGAAGACCTCGGCGCAATTGATCAGGGCCGGCAGATCATCCTCCGGCACGTAGCCGGTGAGGGTGACCTGCGGCTCCAGGCCGGAGGCGCGCAGGCGCTCGAAGAAGGCCTCGTACAGCCAGCCCTTGCCGCCGGCGATCACCAGCCCCACCTCTGGGAACTGCGCCCGCAGCGCGGCATAGGCGTCCAGCAGGGTGCCCAGGTTCTTGCGCGGCTCGAGCGTGCCCACATACAAGATGAAACGCGCCGGCAGGTGGTACCGGGCCCGCACGGCCTCCGTCGCGGCCGGGTCCGGCAGCGGCTGGAAGCGCGGCTCCACGCCCTCCAGCACCACCCGCACGCGGGCCGGGTCCAGCCGGTAGTAGCGCAGGGCGTCCTGGCGCGTGAACTCGGAAACGCAGATCACGCGCTCCGCCCGCCGCAGGAAGCGCGGCATCATCAGGGTCAGATACAGCCGGTTCTGCAGCAGATGGTGCTCGGGGAAACGCAGGTAGGCGGCGTCATGCAGGGTGAAGACGCCGGCCGCGCCGGGGATGACGGGCAGCAGGTGCTCGGTGGCGTGGAACAGGCTGATGCCGGGAAAGACGCGCCGCAGGTCCGGCCCGCCGAAGTAGGACCAGGCGGCGCGCAAGCGCCAGCGCTTGCGCGGCAAGCCGGCGGTGCGCCGGGGCAGGTCGCTCAGCGGCGGGCGCAGGCGCGATTCGCGCGGGTCGTTGACGAAGGCGGTCAGCGGCGTGCCAAGCGCCAGCAGGGCCTGCGCCAGGCTGGCCGCGTAACGGCCCAGGCCGGCCCGTTCGTGCGCGGCCGCGGAGAGATCCAGGCAGACGGTCATGCGGCTCCTCGGGGGTGGCGGCGGGCGAGCGCCTGCTCGTACACGGCGCGGGTCTGGGCGGCCACGCTGGCCCACGATTGCGCCTGGGCATAGGCACGCTGGCGGGCGAGCAGGTCCGCCCGCCGGCCCTCGTCTTCCACGGCCGCGCGCAGCGCCGCGGCCAAGGCGGCCGAATCGCCGCT
>JAEURL010000317.1 GCA_016789165.1 Anaerolineales bacterium
GCTCAGGCTGAGGCCCAGCAGGGCGAGCGACAGACAAACCAACATCCGGGGGCGCATCGGCGGTTCCTTTCCAGAAGCGAGGGGCGCCGCAGCCGGCGCCCCTCGCGCGGGGAGGGTGACCCAGCGGCGGGCTTACGGGGCCGGCGTGGCCGGCGGCGCCGGCCGGTTGGCGCGCCGGAACTCGCGCACGGCTTGGCGCAGATCGATCTCGGCCTGGCGCAGGGTGAAGTGCGCGCGGCGCAGGGCCTGGCCGGCCTCAGCCACCGTCTGGCGCGCGGCGGCCGGGTCGGTCACCTTGCCGTCCGCGTCAAAGCCGGCCTTGGCGTCCAGCAGCGCCTGGGCCTGGGCGTGCGCGGCCTGGGCCTCGGCCAGCTGCGTCTGGAAGGCCGCCAGCGCCGCCTCCAGGCCGCTGGTGTCCTTGCCTTCGGCTTTGGCTTTATCGATAAATGCCTGCGTCCGCGTCACGGCTTCGCCGGCCTTGGCCAGATGGTTCGTCTGGCCCTCCAGCCAGTTCAGCTCGCGCTCCAGCAGCCGCTCCAGGCGCTCGGCGTGGCGTGCGTCCCCGGCCGGCGGCGCCGGCGTCTGGGCGAAGGCTGGGGCGGCGGCCCCCAACAGCAGGCTGAGGGCCGCCAGGCCGGCCAGCACGGCGGACGTGGCTTTGCGGAACAACGTGGTCATGGGTGCATTCTCCTTTAGTGTTGCCATGTTGCCGGCAGTGTAGCGGGCGGACGTAATTGGCGTTCGTGCGCGATGTAACCGTTTTGTAAAATGGCCCGGCGTTCCGTGGGAAAATAGGCCCACTCTAAAGGCCTTTGGCTTATGACGACTTTGCGACGGGTGCTCAACGCCTCTCTGCTGGTGGGTGTGCTCTTTGGCGTGGACAAGCTGGCCGGCCTGCTGCGCCAGGTGCTGGTGGCCCGCGCCTACGGCGTGGGCGCCGAACTGGACGCCTACAACACGGCCAACAACCTGCCGGACGCGCTCTTCGCCCTGATCTCGGGCGGGGCGCTGGCCATCGCCTTCATCCCGGTGCTCACTGAAACCCGCGAGCGCGGCGGCCGGCCGGCGCTGTGGGCGCTGTTCTCGCGTGTGGCCAACCTGGCGTTTGTGGTCACGGCCGTCGTGGCCGGCCTGATCGCGCTGTTTCCGCTCCCGCTGGTCCAGGCCGTCATCGCGCCCGGTTTTGCCCCAGAGCAGCAGCGCCTGGTGGCCGACCTGATGCGTCTCAACCTGCTGGCGACCCTGGTCTTCTCGATCAGCGGCCTGGTGATGGGCGCGCTGCAGGCCGAGCAGCACTTCCTGCTGCCCGGGCTGGCTCCGCTCTTCTACAACCTGGGCCAGATCGCGGGTGTGCTGCTGGGGCAGCCGCGCCTGGGCATCTACGGCCTGGCCTGGGGCACCGTGGCCGGCGCCGTCCTGCACCTGGCCATCCAGGTGCCTGGCCTGCTGCGGCACAATTTCCGCTGGACGCCCGAGCTCACTCTGCGTGAGCCCGGCGTGCGGCAGGTGCTGCGGCTGATGGGCCCGCGCGTGCTGACCATCGCCTGCTTCAACCTGATCTTCATCGCCAACGATAACCTGGCCTCGCGCTTTGAGACCGGGGCGGTGACAGCCCTGGCCTACGGCTGGCTGCTCATGCAGCTGCCGGAGACCGTGATCGGCACGGCGGCCGGCACCGCCCTGCTGCCCACCCTGGCGGAGCTGGCCGCGCGCGGAGACCGGGCCGGGCTGCGGGCGCTGCTGCGCCGCGCCATCGTGAGCGTGCTGGCGCTCACCGTCCCCATCGCCGTGGCCGCCTGGTTCCTGCTGCCGCTGGCGGTGCGCCTGGTCTTCGAGGGGCGCGCCTTCACGGCCGAGGCCTCGGCGCTGGTGGTGGCGGCCGCGCGCCTGTTCATGCTCGGCCTGGCCGGCCACGCCGTGAAGGAGCTGACCGCGCGCACGTTCTATGCCCTGCAAGATGCGCGCACACCGCTGCTCACCGCGGCGCTAAACTTAGCGGTGTTTGTTGGCCTGGGCCTGGCTCTGACGCCGGGGCTGGGTTTTGCGGCGCTGGCCCTGGCCAACAGCCTGTCATTCACGCTGGAGGCCGGCCTGATGGCGGCGCTCCTGGCGCGTCGGAAGGTGCTATGAAAACCCCTGTCGCGGGCCTGCTGCTGGCCGCGCTGATCCTCGGCGCGTGCCGCCAGGGCACGCCGGTGCCCACCCCTACCCCCACAGCCGCCGCGCAGCTGGCGCCGGCGGAGACGACCGAGGTGGTGCCGGCCTTCGCCACCCGGCTGGCCCAATTCGAGGCCGTTCTCCAGGCGGACCCGCCGGTGCTGCTCCTGGACGGCCTGGACGACGCCCAGCAGGCCGCGCAGACACTGGCTCTGCGGAGCCCGGACTTCCAGCGCTACTGGCGTGATCCGGCCAGCGGCGCCGCCCTGCGCACCGAGATCATCCGCGTGGACCCGGCCCGCGAGAGCGATCTGACCGACGCCACCGCGGCCTGCCAGACGGGCCAATGCTTCCGGGTGGAGCTCTACAACTACGCCTACAACCTGACCACGGTCGCGATTGCGGACGTCAGCGCCCAGGCCGTGTGGGCCGTGACCCACTATCCGGATACCCAACCCGACCTCAACCCGCGGCTGACCGAGCTGGCCGTCGCCATCGCGCGTGACACATTCAACCAGCCGGGCATGGCGCGCAGCCTGGGCTTCACGCCCGACCAGGCCACGGCCGTGATGGCCAGCATTAAGACGGCCCTGAACGGGACGCGCTGCGAGCGCTCGCGCCACCTGTGCGCGGCGCCCACCTTCCTCGCCGGCGGCCACGCCCTGTGGACGATTGTGGACCTGACCGACGGCGTGATGGTGGGCGTGCGCTGGACCGAGCTGGGCGCCTCCAGCGGCGTGCCGATCACCGAGCAGGGGCTGCAGAACGAAGTGGTGACCGCGCGCTATTGCGAGCGCACCACGCCCCTGGAGCGCGACGGCTGGCAGCTGGACTACATGCTCACCAGTTCGGACGGCCTGCGCCTTTCCGCTGTGCGCTTCGGCGGCCGGCCGGTGCTGGAGAGCGCCAAGTTGGTGGACTGGCACGTCAGCTACTCGCAGAGCGACGGCTTCGGCTACAGCGACGCCATCGGCTGCCCGATCTTCAGCGCCGCGGCCGTGGTCGCCTTCAACGGGCCGCAGGTGCTGGAGATCCCGGGCGGCTTCGCGCTGGTGCAGGACTTCCGCAGCGAGGTCTGGCCGTTGCCCTGCAATTACCGCTACGAACAACGCTTTGAGTTCTACCAGGACGGGCGCTTCCGGGTGGTGGTGGGCAACCTGGGGCGCGGCTGCGGCACGGACGGCGTCTACCGGCCGGTGGTGCGCCTGCACTGGGCCAAGGCCGACTGGCACTGGAGCGAGTGGAACGGCGCCGAGTGGCGCCCCTGGCCGGCCGAAGGCTGGCAGCTGCAGACCTCGGAAACTGAGTACACGCCGGAGGGCTATCAGTACCGGCTGACGGACGGCGTCGGGCGCGGCTACTTCGTCACCCCCGGACAGGGCCAGTTCGGGGACGGCGGCCGCGGCGACAACGCCTACGTCTATATCACCGCCCACGCGGCCGGCCGCGACGAGGGCGACTCCGACATGCTCACCGTCGGCCCGTGCTGCAATGTGGATTACCACCAGGGCCCGGAGAAGTTCATCGAGCCGGCGCCGGAAGCCCTGACGTCCGGCGACCTGGTGCTGTGGTACGTGCCGCAGATGGAGAATGACGAGGTGCCCGGCCAGGAGTATTGCTGGGCCGATGCCGTGCTGGAGGCCGGCGTGTACGTGCCGCGCGTCTGGCCGTGCTACGCCGGGCCGCTGTTCACGCCGCTGGGCGGGCCATGAAGAAGGCCAGCCGCAAGCCGCCCAAGCCGGCCCAGCCGGAATGGCTGCAGTGGTGGCCGGTGGCCGTGCTGCTGCTGGGCGTGGCCGGCCTGGCCTGGGCGGCCTCCCGGCCGGCCGCACCGGTCGGGCCGCCGGCCGCCACGCCGCGCACCCTCGGCGGCGTGGCCAACTGCGCCCGTCAGCCGGCCTTCGCGGCGGCCGCCGGCTTCAGCCCGAACGCGGCCCTGACCACCAGCGATGACCGCCGGATGGGCCTGGTGCTGATGGAGGCCTTGGCGGACGGCCGCCTGCAGCAGTATCAGCACGAGACCTGGACCCTGGCCGGCTGGCTGGGCGGCCTGGTGCTGACCGAGAGCGGCGACGTCTACGTGATCCCGGCGCCGCGCGTCAGCCTGTGGGATAACCCGCCCGAGAAGAGCACCATCCTCTATCGCGTGGACGGCCAGAGCGGGGCGATGGCGGCGGCGCTGACGCTGCCGGCCGCCCAGCCGCCGGCGGCCGCCAACCCGTTCGGGCTGCTGGGCTTGACCTATGACTGTGAGACGCACAGCCTGTACGTGTCCTCGGTGGCCGGCTCCAGCCGCTCGGCCGAAGTCGGCCGGTTGTTCCGGGTGGACCTGAGCGGGGCCGCGCCCAAGCTGGCCGCGCAGCTGGACGGCGTGGACGCCATCGGCGTGGGGGTGTTCAACGGCGCCCAGGGCAAACGCCTGTACTTCGGCTCGGCGCGCACCTCCGAAGTGCGCTCGGTGGCCCTGGACGCGGCCGGCAACTTCACCGGCGCGCCGCGCCTCGAGTTCAGCCTGGCCGAGCACGACCCACGCGGCGACGACAAGGCGCGCCGGCTGAGCTTTGACCAGAGCGGCGGCCTGCAGGTGGAGGGCTTGAAATTCAACTTCAATCTGGTGGCCACCAGCGAGCACCGCCAGAACCGTTACCGTTACCGCTACGACCCCGCCGCCGACAGCTGGACGTTCCTGGACGTGACGCCGGTGGTGAAGGGCGGCAATTAACCGCGCCGGAGGGCACAGCCTGGGGTGGGCGAGCACAAGGCGGCAAGGACAATGAGCGCTTCGAATACCCAATCGGACAAAACACCCTCGGGCGGGCTGACCCGCCTCTTCGTCACCTGCGCCGTGGGCGCGGCCGTGGTGCTGTTGGCGGCCTGCGGCCTTCTGGTGGCCGTCGCGGTCTGGCCGGCGCTCATCCGGCCGGCCCCCGCGCCCACCATGCG
>JAEURL010000334.1 GCA_016789165.1 Anaerolineales bacterium
CTGGCCGCCACCTACGTGGCCCTGATCGTGGGCCTGCAAAGCCTGAGCGCCGCCTTCGGCGCCCAGCGGCCAGAATGGATCACGGTCGTCTCCACACTGGCCAGCGCCGCCTTGGCGGCCCCGCTGCGCAGCCGCCTGCAGGCCGTCATCGACCAGCGCTTCTACCGGCGCAAGTACGACGCCGGGCGGACGCTGGCGGCGTTCGCCGCGGCGGCCCGCGACGAGACCCGCCTGGAGCGGCTGGTTGAGCAGCTGGCCGGCATTGTGGAAGAGGCCTTGCAGCCGGAAACCCTGACGCTCTGGTTGGCCCGGCCGCCGCACGGCCGGCCCGCGGCCCGTAACGATTCCCGTAACGATCCGGGAACACCCGCACCGTAAAGTAGAGGTGTCATGAGCAATCTCCTCCCCTCCTTATGGCAGCGGCTGTTTGGAACCGGGCGGCGGGCGGCCCCCACCCTGGCCGAGCCCCGCCCGGCCGCCCCGCTGGCCGCGCCGCCCACGGTGCTGGACCTGGACATCGCGCCGACCGATCCACTGGCCGTGTACTTCCAGGCTAACGCCCAGCCCGTGGAGCTGGACAAGCTGAACTTCGAGTCGCCGGCCTTGCAGCGCCTCAAGGCCAGCGGCGCCAAGCTGGTGGTGCCGCTGGTGAGCCAGGGCGAGCTGATCGGCCTGATCAACCTCGGCCCGCGGCGCAGCGAGCAGGATTACTCGGCGGACGACCGCGGCCTGCTGAGCAACCTGGCCACCCAGGCCGCCCCGGCGGTCCGGGTGGCGCAGCTCGTCCGCCAGCAGCAGCTGGAGGCCCAGGAACGGGAACGCATGGAGCAGGAGTTGCGCGTGGCGCGCCTGATCCAGCAGACCCTGCTGCCGCGCGAGCTGCCGGCCCTGGCCGGCTGGCAGCTCTCGGCCTACTACCAGCCGGCGCGCGCGGTGGGCGGCGACTTCTACGATTTCGTCCGCTTCGACGACGGCCGGCTGGCCCTGATCATCGGCGACGTGACGGACAAGGGCGTGCCGGCCGCGCTGGTGATGGCCACCACGCGCAGCATCTTGCGCTCCGGGGCCCAACGCTGGGCGGCGCCCGGCCGGGTGTTGGAGTACGCCAACGACATGCTGGTGGGCGATATCCCGCCCAAGATGTTCGTCACCTGTCTGTTCGCGGTGCTGGAGCCGGCCACCGGCCGGCTGGTGTTCGCCAACGCCGGCCACGATCTGCCTTACCGCCGGCACGCCGGGGGCGTGGCCGAGATGCGGGCGGTGGGCATGCCGCTGGGCCTGCTGCCCGGCATGCACTACGAGGAGCGCGAGGTCGTCCTGGAGCCTGGCGACAGCGTGCTGCTCTACAGCGACGGCCTGGTGGAAGCCCACAACCCCGCCCGCGAGATGTTCGGCTTCCCGCGCCTGCAGGCCTGCCTGGGCCGGCATCCGGGCGGCGCCGGCCTGGTGGACTTTCTGCTGGCCGAGCGCGCCCGCTTCGTGGGGCCGGATTGGGATCAGGAGGACGACACCGCCCTGGTGATCGTGCAGCGCGAGGCGTTGCCCGCGGGCGGCTGGCAGACCCTGGCTTCCTTCGACTGGCCCAGCGAGCCCGGCAACGAGCGCCTGGCCATGGAGAAGGTGGCCGAAGCGGTGCGCCAGCACGCGGCCCTGCCGCCGGGCCGCCTGGAGAAGCTCAAGACGGCGGTGGCCGAGGCCACCATGAACGCCATGGAGCACGGCAACAAGTTCCAGCCCGATGTCTGCGTGCACTTTGAGGTGCGCGCCTCGGCCGGCGCGGTGGCCGTGCAGATCACGGACCAGGGCGGCGCGCCCGACCGGGCCGCGGAGACCCCCAACCTGGACGCCAAGCTGGCCGGCCAACAGTCGCCGCGCGGCTGGGGCCTGTTCCTGATCAAGAACATGGTCGACGAGATGCATGTAACCAGCGACCGCCACACCCACACCGTGGAATTGGTGATGCGGCGCGAGGAGAGCAACCGTGGCGACTAAAGCCCTCGAAACCAGCGTCCGGCGGGCCGGCGTAGTCAGCGTCATCAGCCTGGAGGGCGAGATCGACGGCTTCGCCGAGGAGGCCCTCAACCACGCCTACACCGCGGCCGCCGCGCCGGACGTCACCGCCGTGCTGCTCAAGTTCGATCGGGTCGATTACATCAACAGCACCGGCATCGCCCTGATCGTGGGCCTGCTGGCCCAGGCGCGCAAATCCGGCCGGCGCCTGCTCACCAGCGGCCTGAGCCAGCACTATAGGGAGATCTTCCAGATCACGCGCCTGTCCGATTTCATGCAGATCTACCCCGACGAAGCCACCGCGCTGGCCCAGAACGCCTAGGCCCGCCGCCCAAGGAGCCGCCATGAACACGCCGAACGTCACCATGACCGTCCGCCGGCTCGGGCCGGCCACCTGCGTCATCGACATCCAGGGTGAAGTCAGCGCCGCCGCCGAGAACGCCCTGATGGACGCCTACACCCAGGCGGTCAGCGCCGGCGCCCGGGACATCCTCTTGAATTTCAGCCAACTGGAGTACATGAACAGCTCCGGGATCGGCCTGCTGGTAACCCTGCTGATCCGGGCCAACCGCCACGCGCCGCGGCTGCGCCTGCTGGCCATGGGCCTGAGTGAGCACTACCGCCAGATCTTCGAGCTGACGCGCCTGAACGAGGCCATCGGTATCTTTGCCACCGAGGCCGAGGCCCTGGCCGCGTAAGCGCCGCCGCCCATCCCAACCGTCTCAGCCAGGGAGGCTCCGATGTCTGATAACCCCGCCCCGCGCGACGCCGGCAACTGGGCCCGGCCGGTGGACAAACTGGACCTATCGGGTGTGCAGGCCGGCGGCATGCGCCTGAACGTAGCCGGCCGCCACCTCACCGGCCCGATCCGGGGCTTCGGCCAGATGTGGCAGAAGACCTACTGGGTGCGGCTGAGCGGCGCGCCGGCCACGCCCCAGGAAGTGATCACGGTCTGGAAGGCCGAGTTCCCCAGCTTCTGGCCCAAGGGCAACCGCTTCTACGGGCCGCTCACCGGCATCCGGCCGGGCGAGGTGGCCGTCCTTAACCTGGCCGGCCCCGGCGGCGTCACCGCCCCGGGCGAAACGCCCGTCATCGCCACGGGCATCATGGTCATCTACGCCGACGACGTCTCGTTCAGCTTCATGACGCCCGAGGGCCACATCCTGGCCGGCCTGATCACGTTCAGCGCCTTCGCCGAGGACGGCGCCACCGTGGCCCAGGTGCAGGCCCTGATCCGGACCATGGACCCGCTCTACGAGCTGTCGTTCCGCCTGGGCGTGGGCCACCGCACCGAGGACGATTTCTGGCAGGCCACCCTGCGCAACCTGGCGGCCCGCTTCAACGTGGCCGGCCAGGCGCAGATGCGCTCCGCGCTGGTGGACCCGCGCCTGCAGTGGTCAGAGGCCAAGAACGTCTGGCACAACGCCGCGATCCGCACCGCCTTCGTCCTGCCGGGCGAAATCCTCAAGCGGCTGCTCGGCCGTTCCTGAGCAGCCGCCATGAGCGTGACGCCGCCCAACCGCGACGCCGGCCACTGGGCCAAACCGATCCGTAAGATCAAGGTCACCGACGTGCCGGCCGGCGCCGTCAACCTCAACGTGGACGGCCAGGCCGTGGTCAGCCCCCTGCAGGGTTTTGGGACCCTGTGGCAGAAGACCTACCAAGTGCGCCTGCCCGGCGTGACCCTCAGCGCCGCTGAGGTCATGCGCATCTGGCGGGAGAACTTTCCCAGGCTCCAGCCGGCCGGCAACCACTTTTTTCCGCCCGCCGCCGGCATCGAACCCGGCCGCGTGATTTTCATCGACACCACCCTGCCGGTCTTCCCCGGCCTGCCCGGCCTGATCCCGATCGCAGCCGGCGTGGTGGTGATCTACGAGGACGACGAGTGCTTCACGGTCATGACGCCGGCGGGCTTCCCCGAGTGCGGCTGGAACACCTTCAGCGTCCAGGTGGAGGAGGGCGTGCCGGTGGCCCAGGTGCAGTCGCTGGCCCGGGCCGCCGACCCGATCTACGAGTTCGGGTTATACGTGATGGGCGGCGCCCAGAAGCAGGAGGGCACGTGGCAGGCTGTGCTGACGGCGCTGGCGGCCCACTTCGGCGTGGCCGGCCAGGTGCAAATGCACCGCACCTGCCTGGACCCGCGCCTGCAGTGGGCCGAGGCCGGCAACGTCTGGCACAATGCCGCCCTGCGCACCATCCTGTACGTTCTGGCAACCCCGCTGCGCCGGCTGTTTCCGCCTCGCCTAAAATCAGGCCCGCGGCAGCCGTAAGCCAGCCGACCCGCACGGCCGGCCGCTGGCCGCCAGCCGCTGCCTCTCCCTCAGCCTATGCTTGACGCCCTCGTCGTCGGATCGGGACCCAACGGGCTGGCCGCCGCCATCACCCTGGCGCGCGCCGGCTGGTCCGTGCGGGTGCTGGAGGGCCGGCCCACCATCGGCGGAGGCACACGTTCGGCCGAGCTGACCCGGCCCGGCTTCCTCCATGACGTGTGCTCGGCCGTCCAACCCCTCAGCCTGGCCTCGCCCTTCCTGCGCGCCCTGCCCTGGGCCGAACACGGCCTGGATTTCATCCAGCCGGACCTGCCGCTGGCGCATCCGCTGGACGACGGCACCGCCGTGGCCCTGGCGCGCTCGGTGGACGAAACAGCGGCCGGCCTGGGCCCGGACGGCGAGACCTACCGGCGGGTGGCCGGCTTCCTGCGCGACGACTGGGAGAAGATCATCCACGAATTCCTG
>JAEURL010000335.1 GCA_016789165.1 Anaerolineales bacterium
CGTAGCGCTCGACGGGCCGCGGCTGGCGCAGATCCAGGTCCACCGGGTCATAGCCTAAATCCTGGCCGGCCTCGTCGATGACGCGCGCCCGGGTGTAGGCCAGCACCACGGCCGGGTTGGCGTCCAGGGCCTGCACACAGCGCTCCAGAAACTCCGGCCCGCACGGGTCGTCGTAGGCCGCCCACTTGAAGTATTCGCCGCGCGCCTGCTCAACCGTCAGGTTGTAGTTGCGGGTGGCGCCCAGGTTGGCGGCGTTGCGGGAGTAGCGCACGCGCGGGTCGCGGGCCTGGTAGGCCGCGCAGATGGCGGCCGTCCGGTCGGTGGAGGCGTTGTCCGAGATGATCAGCTCGAAGTCCGGGAAGGTCTGCGCCAGCAGCGAGTCCAGCGTGCTTTCCAGATAACGCTCGCCGTTGTAGACCGGCAGGCCGATGCTGACCCGGGGGCTGGGGGTGCTCATGCGGGTTTCCTCTGCTTCCGGTCCGCGGCCTCAGGCGCAGACCACCGCGGGCGTCAGGCCCAGTTGCGCCATCTGCCCGCGAATCTCGTCCACGTAGAGCGGGTTCATCACCACCACGGCTTCGGGCTGATAGGCGCGCAGGAAGTCCGGGGCCACGATCGGCTGGCCGGTGCCGGCCTCGTGCCGGCCCTGCTTACGCGGGTTGATGTCCACCACGTACTCGATGGCGCCGCCGGCGCCCAGGCTGTTCAGGAAGGTGACGCCCTTGGAGCCGGCCCCCCACACCACCGCCCGCCGCAGGCCGCCCAGGCGGGCCTGCCACTCCGCGGCCTTGGCGCGGTAAGCCGCGGCGAAGGTCTCGGCGCTGGCCAGCACGGCCTGGTGGTCGGGCGGCGCCGCCGGCGCGCCGCCCAGCGCCGCGTGCAGGGTCAGGAACTGCCCGCCGTACTGCTCCGAGACCGCGCGCACCGCCAAGCCGGCCTCCGCGAACAGGCGGGCCAGGGAGCTGGCGCTGAAGTACGCGCAGTGCTCGTAGATCAGGTCCCAGATCCCCAGGTCGCGCAGGGTGTACAGCACGTTCGGCACTTCAAAGAACACGGCCGTCCCGGCCCGCTCGCCCGCGGCGGCGCGCACGCCGCGCACAAACTCGCGCGGCTGCGGGATGTGCTCCAGCACGTGCCGGCAGACGATCAGGTCGGCGGCATAGTGGGCGTAGCGCGCGGAGTACAGGTCCCGGATCACGGTGAAGGGCAGCGCGGCCGCCTCCGGGCCGGGCTCGTAGCTGGGATCAAAGCCCAGCCCGCGCGCGCCGCTCCGCGCGCACAGCAGGGCCAGGAACTCGCCCTTGCCGCAGCCGATCTCGACGACGGTCTTGCCGCGCAGGTCGTAGCGGGCCGTCAGGTCGTCCGCCAACGCCTCGGCGTACTGCTGGAAGCGCGGCGAGAAGTGCAGCGAGTTCTCATAGGCCTGGGTGTACTCCAGGCGGGCCGGGTCAAAGGCCCGGTTGAAGACGTGGCCGCAGGCCGGGCACACCGCCAGGCGCAGATCGCCGCGCGGCGCCGCCAGCGCCTCGGCCCGGCTCGGCCACAGGACGTTGCACAGCACGGGCACGGCCGGGAGCTCAAGCAGGTCCGTGGCCGGCGCGTGCGCGCAGACGGGGCAGCAGGGGTCAGACATAGCGCCTCTCAGCCCACCGGCCAGAGCTGCGCCGGCACGCCCAGCCGGTCCAGCTCGGCCTGGATCTCGGCGCAGTAGATCGGGTTCATCACGATCACCACGTCCGGGCGGTACTCGCGCAGGCGCTCCGGGCCGACGATCTCCTGCCCGGTGCCGGCCATGAAGGTCCCGTGCTTGCGCGGGTTGATGTCCACGGCGTACGGGATTTCGGCCTGCAGGCCGAGGGTGGTCAGGAAGGCCACGCCCTTGGAGCCGCCGCCCCAGATCACGGCGCGCTGGCCGGCCGCGCGCAGGGCCGCCACGCGGGCCTGCCAGGCCGCGCGCGCCTCGGCAAAGCGGGCCGTGAAGGCCGCCACCTCCTGGGCCAGCGCGGCCGGCGGCTCCTCCGCCGCCAGCGGCGGCCGGCCCGCGCCGGTGCCCGGCCGGGCCTCGATCATCAAGTACTGGTCGTCGTAGTCGGTCCACAGGTCCAGCACGTCGAAGCCGGCCCGGCGGAACAGGCGCGCCAGGGAGCCGGGGCTGAAGTAGGAGCAGTGTTCGTAGTACAGGTCCCAGAACGCCACGTCCCGCAGGATACGCGTGACGTGCGGGATCTGGAAGAAGACCACGGTACCAGGCCGCTCCCCCACCGCCCGGCGCACGGTGCCGGCGAATTCGGCCACCGGCTGGATGTGCTCCAGGGTCATCTTGCAGCACAGGAAGTCGCAGCGCTCGGCCACGTACTGTTCCGAGTAAAAGTCGGCCACGAAGCGCAGTTGGTTACGGGCCGGCCCCTCCACCCGGCCGGCCACGTAGGCCGGGTCAAACCCCACGCCCCGGTTGCCGCCCAGCTCGCACAGCAGGCTCAGGAACTCGCCCTGGCCGCAGCCGATCTCGATCAGGTCCTTGCCGTGCAGGTCGTAGCGCTGGATCAGGTGCTCGGCCAGCCGGCGGTGGAAGGCGTTGAAGGTGGCCGAGTAGGCCTGGGTGGCCTCGTACTTGGCCGAGTACTCGTGCCGGCCAGGGTCGAAGGCCATGTTCCAGATGAAGCCGCAGCGCTCGCACAGCCCCAGCTGCAGCTCGCCGCGCGGGTAGCCCACCGCGGCGGCGCGCGTCTCCAGCAGCAGGACGCTGTGGACGGGCGCGCCGGCCAGGCTGTAGAAGGCCGGGCCGGCGGCCGCGCCGCAGGCCGGACACGTGGACTGG
>JAEURL010000370.1 GCA_016789165.1 Anaerolineales bacterium
CGCGAACTGCTCGGCCAGTTCGGCCGGCGGACGAGGGGCGCCGGCGGAGGGTGGTTCCGTGGCCGGCCACTGCGCCTGTCCGCCGGGGAGCGGCGGCAGGCGGGCCGTTTGCAGGGACTGGCGCAGGCTGCTCAGGATGCGTTCGCGGGAGTCAGGCATAGCGTTGGCCTAGTGTCCGCCGTCCGTTGGCTGTCGTCGCTTCTGCCAGCGCTGGCGGAATGTCTCGCGGGCAAACACCGGAAAATCGCGCCGGCCGGTCCAGGCGTCCAGCGGCGGCGGCAGCCGGCGGATGTAGCCCTCCCGGGCCAGCAGCGGGCTGCCCAGGCCGGCCGCCCACTGCGCGGCGTGATAAAGGGCCGGCGCTTGCAGGCCCATGGCCCAGGCCTTGAGGCCCCAGGCCAGCCAGGCCGGCGGCTGGCCGGCCTGCACGTGCCGAGCCCGCACCGCCAGCAGCATGGCGGGGATGTCGATGCGCACCGGGCAGATATCGCGGCAGGCCCCGCACAGCGTGCTGGCGTTGGCCAGCTCGTTGAAGGCCGCGCCGAACAGGGCCGGCGAGACCACCGAGCCGATCGGGCCGCTGTACACGGCCCCGTAGCCGTGCCCGCCGATCTCGCGGAAGACCGGGCACACGTTCAGGCAGGCGCCGCAGCGGATGCACAGCAGGGCCTCGGCCAGCTCTGAGCCGAGCGCGGCTGAGCGGCCGTTGTCCACCAGCACCAGGTGGAATTCTTCGGCGCCGTCGGGCTCCCCGGGCCGGCGCGGGCCGTTGACCAGCGAGACGTAGGAGGAGGCCTTCTGGGCCGTGGCCGAGCGCGGCAGCAGCCGCAGCATGAGCTCCAGGTCCGTCAGGGTGGGCACCAGCCGCTCCAGCCCCATCAGGGCGATGTGGACGCGCGGCACGTCCTTGGTCAGGTCGGCGTTGCCTTCGTTGGTGACGATGGCCACGGTGCCGGTCTCGGCCACGCCGAAGTTGACGCCCGTGATGCCCACGTCGGCACGGAAGTAGACCTGGCGCAGCTCGCGCCGGGCCACGGCCGTCATCTGCTCCACGTCGCGCGTCGGCGCCATGCCAAAGCGCTCATGAAACAACGCCGAGACGTCGTCGCGGGTCAGGTGGACGGCCGGCGTGATGATGTGCGAGGGGGTCTCGCCGCGCAGCTGGACGATGAACTCCCCCAGGTCGGTCTCCACCACCTGGACGCCGGCCTCTTCCAGGGCGGGGTTGAGGTGGATCTCCTCGCTGACCATGGACTTGGATTTGGCCACCACGGCCGGCCGCTCCGGCGCCGCCGCCCGCACCAGGCCCAGGATGATCTGGCGCGCCTCGGCCGCGTCGGCGGCCCAGTGGACGTGCCCGCCGTTGCGCTCGATATTGGCCGTGAACTGCTCCAGGTAGTGGTCGAGCCGGGAGATGGTCTCGATCCGGATCGCGCGCCCGCGGTCCCGCACGGCCTCGGCCGCCGCCATTTCGCCGAAGCGTTGGTTGCGGCCGGCGATCCGGCGCTCGGCGTTGCGGTCGAGCGCCGCCTGCAGAACCGGGTTGTGCAGCGATTTTTCGATGCGGTCGTGGAAGTGGAGCGGCGCCGAGGTCATGGGGTTAGCGGTTGAGATGATAGGCCGCGGGCGTGTAGGCCCATGGGTCGATTGTAGCAAACTCCGCCAGCAGCTCGGGGGTGAGCGGCGCGCCCGGCCGGCGGGCCGCGCGCCAGGCCATGAAGGGGCTGATGCGCAGGCGGGCCTGCTCGAATTCCTGGATCACCAGCCGGGCGGTGACGCCGCACTCGTCCACAAAACCCTGGCGCTGAAACTCGGCCAGCACCGGCTGCACGTCGAAGGGCACGGCCCGGAACTCGGCCCGCCAATCGCCGGCGGCGGCCTCCAGCAGCAGGTAGCGGGCCAGGTATTGGCCGCCGGGCGCGCCGTCCAGGGGCACGCCCACCGAGCCGGGGTTGAGCACGCGCCAGGGGCCGCAGCGCCGGTCCAGGGGCAGGTGGGTGTGCGCGGTGATCAGGATGGGCTCCTCGACGCCGGCCAGCCGCGCCGCCACTTCCGCCTCCGGCGAGATGGCGTAGATCGGGTCGGTGTTGGCGCGGGGCGAGCCGTGCACCACGCGGATGGGCGGCGCGTCCGGGAAGCGCAGGCTGAGCGTATCCGGCCAGCCGGCGATGAGGGCGTGCCAGCGGCCGGCCAGCTGGCGTTTGAGCCAGGGCAGCAGCACGAACTCGCCCCAGGCCGGCGGCATGCGCGGGGTCTCGTAATCCAGCAGGTAATACTCGTTGTTGCCGCGGATCACGGCCCAGCCGGCGGCCGTCACCCGGGCCATGACCGCGGCCGAATGCGGGCCCCAGTTGACCACGTCTCCGGCCACCACCACGTGGTCCACCGGGAACTGCGCCAGGTCGGCCAGCACGGCCTCTAACGCCGGCAGGTTGCCGTGGATGTCCGCCAGGATGGCCAGGCGCGTCACAGCGCCTCCGCCAGCCAGGCGCGCAGGGCGCGCATCCCCTGGGCGCTGAGCTTGTGGCCGACCGGATACTCGGCGTAGGTCACGGCCGCGCCGGCCGCGGTCAGCACCGCGCGGGCGCGGCGCGCCGCGTCCACGGGGATGGTCTCGTCGTGCTCGCCGTGCAGGATCAAGAGGCGCCGGCCGGCCAGGCGGCCGGGCGCCGCCCAGGCCACGGCCGGCTCCGGCAGCAGGCCGGCCAGCATAGCGGCGCCGCGCGCCAGCTCCGGGGCCGCCAGCAGCAGCGCCCCGGCCATAGCCGCGCCCTGGCTGAAGCCCATCAGCACCAGGCGGGCCGGGTCCACGGGGTAGGCGGCCGGCAGGCCGGTGACGAATTCGCGCAGCGCGTCCAAGCCGCGCTGGAAGGAGCCCGGGTCCTCGGGGAGCATCCAGCCGTAGCCGCTCTGAACAGGCAGCGGCGCGCGCGGGCTGAAGACCGCGGCCCCGGCTGGCAGGGTGGACTCGAAGGCCCACATCACGTCCTCGTTGCCGAGCCAGCCGTGGACCATGACCACGGCCGGGGCCAGGCCGGGCTGGTCCGGCAGACGGGAGCGAAAGGTCAGGTTGAGAGGCGCCATGCGCGCCATTGTAGCCGCGCCGGCCTCGGAACCACAGGCCGGCGCGGCTCGTCCCCATACACAGGAAAGGACTCTCTACCATGCGACGCGTATTATTCTCCCTCCTGACCCTGGCCCTGTTCGCGGCCGCCTGCGCGCCCGGGGCGCCGGCGACGGCCACGCCCGAGCCGGCCACCCCTACCCCGATTGTCGCGGGCGATCCGACCGAGGCGCAGCTGGCGGCCATGCGCGCCCTGGCCGAACAACTGGGGCTGAGCGTTGATCAGATCACGGTGCTCAGCAGCGCGGCCGTTGAGTGGCCGGATGCGTGCCTGGGGGTGGCCCGGCCGGAGGCGCGCTGCGCGCAGGCTATCACGCCCGGCTTCCGCCACACGCTGGACGCGAACGGCCGGCCCTATGACGTGCACACCAACGCCGACGGCACCGCCGCCGTGGTGGTGACGGCCACGCTCACCTGGGAGCGCCAGGGCGGCATCGCGGGCTTCTGCGACAGCCTGACGATCACGCGCGGCGGCGAGATCAACGCCGCCAACTGCCGCGGCGACGCGCCGGCTCAGGCGCGGCTGCTGGACGATCTGCTGACCAAGGAAGAGACCCAACTGTGGAGCGATTGGCTGGCGCGCTTCGGGGCCGTGGTGATCGTGCGCGAGGATCCGCCGGCCGCCGACCAGATGCGGATCAGCCTGGCCTTCACCGGGCGCGGCAGCGCCCAGCCGGACGAGGCCGAACAGCAGGCCATGCTGGACCTGGCCCAGAGCCTGTTCGAGCGCGCCCGGTCATAAGCCGGCCGCCGCACAACCCAAACCGGCGCGGGCCCGCCCGCCGCGCCGGTTTGGTGTTTAAACGCAGCCCGCCCAAGATCAGGTAAACTCGCAGCCGGCCCACTGAAAGGAATCGCTCGATGAAACGCCTGCTGCCCCTCCTGCTGCTCCTGGCCGCCGCCTGCGCCTCCGCGCCCACGGCCGCCCCCACGGCCGCCCCCGCCCCCACCACCGACCGGGTGGACGCGGTGCCGGCCCAACTGGCCGTCATCCAGGCGGTCGCGCGGAAGACGGGCGTGCCCGTGGACCAGGTGCGCGTCATCAGCACCGAGGGCGTGTACTGGCCGGACGCCTGCCTGGGGCTGCCCCCGACCGAGGCCGCCTGCGCGGCCGTGGTCACGCCCGGCTTCCGGATCGTGGTGGAGGCCGGCGGCGCGCGCTACCGCTATCACACGGACCAGGCCGGCCTGACCGCGCTGGAGGCGCCGGCCGAGGCGCGCCTGACCTGGCACCGCGAGGGCGGCCTGGCCGGCTTCTGCGACGTGCTCTCGGTGACGACGACGGGCGAGGCCCAGGCCGGCGCCTGCAACGCCGAGCCGCAGATGTTTCAGTTGACGGAGGCGGAGTTGGCCCAGCTCCAGCAGTGGGCGCAGGCCTACGGCGGCGTGGTGGTCGTCATCGGCGACCCCGGCACGGCTGATTCGATGCTGCTGTCCTTGGAGATGAAC
>JAEURL010000373.1 GCA_016789165.1 Anaerolineales bacterium
CTGCTGCGCCGGACCGAGCATTGGCGCGATGAGCCGCCGGCGGCTGGGCTGCCCCAATCCCAGCCCGAGGCCCAGCCGGCGGCTGGGCCTGTTGCGCCGGCCGCGCCCCCCGAGCCGGAACCGGAGCCAGCGCCCGAGCCGGCCGCCGAGCCCGAATTGGACGAGCCGGCGCCCTTCGCCCGCGAAGCCCGGCCGCGCTTGAACGTGGATTTCAACGCCGTCGCGGACCAGACGCGCTCCGGCCTGCGTTCCTTTGGCCGCGCGATCGGCGTGACGCTGACGGAGGCCGCCCGCAGTTTCCGCCGGCTGCTGGCCCGCGCGCTGCCGGAGGGTACCCTCCAGCGCAATGGGATGTTCACGGTGCCGGTCTCAGTGCAGATTGGCATTGCGGTGCTGATGCCGCTGCTGGTGGTGGCGGTGGTGGCCCTGATCTACATCCAGCGCGGCCAGGCCGAGCAGTTTGCCGAAGCTCTGCAGCAGCTGCAGGTCGAGGTGACCAAGGGCCGGCTGGCCGGCGACCCCGCCGTCGGCCGCCCCAACTGGGAGGCGGCCCTGGTCGCCGCCGCGCGCGCCGAACGCCTGCGCCCGGACGATCCGCAGGTGGCGCAGCTGCGGCTGGAGGCGCAGAGCAAGCTGGACGAACTCGATTGGGTCACGCGGGTGGAGTACGTGCCGCTGGTGCCCGGCGGGCTGGGCCCGCAGGCCCAGTTGACGCGCATCGCCCTGATTGGCCGGGACGTCTACGTGTTGGACGCCGGCCAGAATCGCATCTGGCGTCTGGCGCCCAACCTCTCTGGCGTCTACACGCGCGATGAGACCTTCCAGTGCGGCAGCGGCAACATCCGCGATGTCACCATCGGGCCATTGGTGGATCTGGCGTATCTGCCGGGCGCCAACCCCTTCAAGACCGAAGCGGCCCTGGTGGTGCTGGACAACGCCGGCGCCCTGCTGTATTGCGCGCCCGGCCAGGCGCCGCTGGGCATCTATCTGGTGGCCCCGGAAACAGGCTGGATCCAGCCGGCCGCCCTCGAGCTCTTCGACGGCCGCCTGTACATCCTGGACGCCGGCGCCAACCAGATCTGGCAGTTCGCGCCCTCCGGCGAATACTTCAACCAGCCCTCGACCGGCTACTTCACCAGCGTGGTGTACGACCTGCGCAACGTCGTGGATTTCACCATCGCCGGCGGCGAGGTGATGCTGCTGCGCCAGGACGGCCGGATCTCACAGTGCAACCGCAGCCAGGGTCTGGAGGCGGCCCAGTGCGTGGAGGCCGCCCAATTCACGGACCCGCGCCCCGGCCGCACCGGGGGCGAGCAACTGGCGGACCTGGCCGCGCCGCTGCGCTTGATCTACGACCAGCCGCCGGAGCCGGCCGTCTTCGCGCTCAACCCGGCCAACGCCGGCCTGTACCAATTGAGCTTGAAGCTGGCCTTCACGCGCCAGTTCCAGCCCGCCCAGCCGCTCACGACGCCTCTCAGCGCCGTGGCGATCGACCCGGCCCGGCGCTTCTTCATCGCCACGCGCGACAACATCTACGTGGGCGCCCGGCCGTAGCCGGCCCTACGGGCGCAGCGGCAGGTCGAAGTCCTCGCCGGCCGCGTAGCGCTCCGCGCGGCCCTGCCAGTACAGCGTCACGCCCCCGCGGCCGGCCACGCGCCAGCGGCGGCCCTGGCCGTCGTCCAGCATCCCAGTCTGCTCGTCCACGCCGATCAGGACCGCGTCCGGCAGGCGCGGCGCCAGCCGCGGCCCCCAACTCCGGCCAAAGGTGTCATGGTGGGGGATGAAGCAGGCGCGCGGCAGAAAACCCAGGCCGGCGCGAAGCTCCCCCTCGGCCGGATCATAATAGTGCTCACACAGCACCATGGCGCCGGCGCTGCTGCCGGCCAGGACGGCCCCGGCGGCGTGCGCGGCCCGCAGGCCGGCCAAACTGGCGCTGCCGGCCAAAGTCTGCCCCAGGTAGTGCGTGAAGCCGCCCAGCAAATAGATCAGGTGCGCCCGTTCCAGTTCGGTGGCCACCGTCGCGTCCTCGGCGCTGGCGCGGTCGGTCAACGGCACCACGGCGACGTCGCGCGCCCCCAACCCGCGAAACCAGTGGACGGCGTTGCGCCCGGCGCGCTGCTCATTGTGGTCCGGCGCGGCGGCGGCCGGGATGACGCGCAGCCGGGCGCCCGGGCCGCCGGCCCGCTCCAGGGCCAGCCGGTCGATCGCCCCCATCCGTCCGCCAAATTCCGCCCCGCCCGCCAACATGAGTGAACCCATCCTGCCTCCCGCTGCCCCAACCATGAAAAGCGCGGCTGCGCCCGAAACCCGCGTGCTATAATCCGCGCGCCGTCATTGGCTATTCCGAAACTTCACCTATCGCCCGACTGAAGCGGGACAGCGTTCCCGGCCGCTCATGCCGGCCGCGCCGCCTGCCCGAAGCGCTTCTTGTCTCAGCCCGGCGACTCTTGGTAAACATTATGCCGGCCTCCACCGACACCCTGGTCGCACTTGCGGCGGCGCTGTTGTGCGGAGGGGGGATCATTGCGCTGCTCGCCGGCGGCCTGACGCTGGCCAGTTCGCGGCGGCAAGGCCGCCAGGCGTATTTTCGGCTGCGCCGCCAGACCCTTCTGCGCGGCTGGCGCGAGTTGTTCTGGGGCGTGCTGCTGCTCGGCGCCGCCGGGCTGTTGTGGTCCTTCGGTGGCGCCGTGCTGCGCCTGGTTCTGCCGCCCACCGCCACGCCGGCCGTCAGCGCCCCGGCGACGGCCACGCCGCCCGTGACCTCCGTCTCCGCCGCCACCGCTGCGCTGCTGACCGCACCGCCGGCCGCGGCCACAGCCACGCCCACCGCGTCAGCGCCGCCAGCGCCCATTCTCAGCGTCACGGCCGGCCCAAGCCCCACGCCGGCCCTGCCGGCCGCGCTCGTCACCCGGCCGGCCGAGGACCTGACCGTGACCCCGCCCGCCGAGGCCCGCGTCGCGGGCCTGCGCTTGAGCCGCTTCAACGACTGCGCCAGCGAGCGCGGCGTCAATACGACCTTTACGACCAGCGCCAAGCCGCTCTATGCCCTGTTCTACTACGACGGCTGGCTGCCTAACGTGGAGTGGAGCAGCGTCTGGCTCCACGATGGCGTGCCCGTGCGGGTGGAAACACGGGTGTGGGACGGCAGCACCGGCGGCTGCGGTTTTGCCGATTATGACGCCGGCGGCCAGCCCTGGCCGGAGGGCGTATACGAAGTGCGGATTTTCATCGGCGACCGCTGGCTCGGCTCGACGACGTTCACGATCTACGACCAGACCCCCACGCCAGCCCCCTGAGCCGCTCAGCCGGCCGCCAGCGCCACCGCGATCTGCGCGGCCACGCGGGCATTGTTCTCCAGCAGCGCCAGGTTGGCGGTTTTGCTCTCGCCGTGCGTCAACTCGGCGATGCGCGCCAGCAGAAACGGCGTGACCGCCTTGCCGCGCACGCCCTGCCGGTCCGCCTCGGCCACGGCCTGGGCGATGGCCGCCTCCATCTCCGCCGCCGGCCGCGCGTGTTCAGCCGGACACGGCACGCAGACCAGCAACCCGCCGCTCAACCCGTAATCCCACAGCGCGCGGGCCATGGCCGCCACCGCGGCGGGCGAATCGGCGCGCGCCTCGAGCTTCAAGCCGCTGGTGCGCGAATAGAAGGCCGGGAACTCATCGGTCTGATAGCCGATGACGGGGACGCCGTGCGTCTCCAGCCATTCCAACGTGGCCGGCAGATCCAGGATGGCCTTGGCCCCCGCGCACACCACCACCACCGGGGCGCGCGCCAGCTCCGGCAGATCGGCGGAGATGTCTTGGCCGGCGCCGCGGTGCACGCCGCCGATGCCGCCCGTGGCGAAGACGCGCACGCCCGCCCAGGCCGAGGCGATCAGGGTGCCGGCCACGGTGGTGGCGCCGTCCCGCTGCTGGGCCACCGCCACGGCCAAATCACGGCGGCTGATCTTCCAGATGTCCTTGGCGGTGGCCAGGTGTTCCAGCTGCGCCTCGTCCAGGCCGACATGCACGCGGCCCTGCAGCAGGGCGACGGTGGCCGGCTGCGCGCCGCCGGCGGCCACCACCGCCTCCATGCGGCGCGCCAGCGCCAGGTTCTCGGGCCAGGGCAGGCCATGCGAGATGACCGTGGACTCCAGAGCCACCACGGGCCGGCGCGCGTCCAGGGCGGCGCGCACCGCGGGGTGAACGATCAATTTTTCCATAGGGTCTCAGCGGTTCAATACGGTTCGGGGCGCAAGTCGCCGGAGGCGAGCTGGCGCTCCAGGTCGGATAAGGTGATGAAGCGCCGGCGTTCGTGCGGCTGGCCGGTCTGGGTGGGGAAATCGCGGCCGTTCTGGCGCTCCACGTACACGCCGCGCGCGCCCTCGCGCGCCACCTCCACCACGCGCACCAGGCCGCGCGCGCCGCTCCACCAGAACAGCTGGCCTTCGGTCACGGCCGCCGCCTCCAGCATGGGCGCGGCCGGGGGCAGGGCCGGGCCGGCGGCCGCGGCCGCCAGCGCCGGCTGGTCGGCGCGCCCGCCAATGATGATGATGTCTTCGGCCAGGGTCTGGAGATGGGCCAGCGAACCGCCGACGGCCTCGGGCAGCGGCCAGCGGTCCTTGAGGTCATCACGCAGCGCGCTCAACTTAAGCCCAAACAGGCCGAGCAGCCGGCTGAGGTCCACGGCGCTGTCGGCCAGGCCCAGCCGGCGCAGCGCGCCCATATCCACGGCGCCCTCGCTGCGCGCCACCTGCCAGGCGCCGGCCAGCGGCATGGAGCGGCCCCACCACTCGGCGATGTCGGCCAAGAACTTCTCGATCACCTGGGTCTGCGCCCGGCGCCGGTCGTCCTCCGGCTTGTAGGTGCCGCTCTTGATCTTGGCTTGGGTATCGGACTGCCAGGCGTCGATCAGCTCCTGCTCCACTTCGTCGGGCGTGTCCAGCGTGCCCACCCCGATCCAGATCAGCTCCACGCCGGTGGCTCGGAAGGCCTCCGCCGTGGTGGGCGAATAGAAGGACAGCGACAGCGGCCGGCGGGTGTTGTCTGGCAGATCGGCCGGGCGCACCGGCTTGCTGCCGATGGCGTGCCCGGTCTCCACACCGACCCCCGGCGTGACGCCCACCTTGCGCTTCTGGGCGATCAGATCCTTAAGCAGCCGGCTGCCGATGTAGCGCGCCACCTCGGCGCTGGTCAGGTCGGCGACCGACTCCGCCCAGGCCGTGGTCTGCCCGCCGTCGCCCACCGCGCGCCCGTAGACCACGCGGCGCAGGGCCAGCGGCTCAAAGGGATACGGGTTCTGCTGGCTGCGCGGCTGCTGGCCGCCCCACACCCGGAAGACGGCCTGCACGTCCACGGCTTTCACCCGCAGGCCGTCCTTGGTGTAGACGTTCAGCTCGGCCCGCGTCCGCAGCTGATCCCGCAGGTCCACCACCTCGCGCAGGCGTTCGAAGCCGTGCAGGAATTGGGCCGGTGTGGCGGCCACGATGTCCGAGGTGCCGGTCACCCGCTCAAACAGGGCGGCATTGCCGAGGTGGACCTTCACGTAGCCGGGCCCGCCGATGCGGTACAGCGTGGTCCGCTGGCCGGCCGCCGTCACCTCGCCGTCGCGGATCTCCATCACCGGGTAGGCGCCGCCGAAGAGCGCCAGGGTCAGGTAGTTCTGGGCCGCGTTGAAGTCCTTAAGCTCGAACAGGTCGTCCAGATACCGCGCGCCAGTGCGCAGGCCCAGGAACAAGACAATGGCCGGCACCACCAGATGCCGCAGCGTCTCCAACGAGACGAAGGCCAGCACCGCCGTCACGATCGGGCGCAGGAAGACCACGATCATGGCCGGCTGGCCGGCCAGCAGCGACTCCATCAGGGCCGCGTCCGGCACCGGGCGCTCCACCAGCGCCGCCGCCCCCCAGATGAGGATGAAGACGCCCAGCAGCGCCTGTGTGCGCAGGCGCGGCCCGTTCTCGTCGCGGGCCAGGATGTCTTCGATGAACCGGTCCCAGCGCGCGCGGAGCGTCCGCCGAAAATCGGGGCCGCCGGCCGGCCGCCGCGGGGTCGAGGAGCGCCGCCAGGGCCTCATGCCTGCTCGCGCCAGCCTTTCACCCAAATCTCCAGGTCGTCCAGCTGGCGCTTGATCTCGGCCAGGTTGGCAACGCCCTGCAGGGACGGATCGTACGCCAGGTGGCGGATGGCCTGCGTGAGGGCTTGGGCCGACTCCTTGCGGCCCGGCCGGCGGCCGGCCGCCAACTGGCCGGCGATGGGGGCCGTGACCGTCTCCAGCACCTGCACGCGGCCGGCATCCTGGCCCTGCTGGCGGATCTGGCGCACTTCCGGGTCTTTCTCGGCGGCCAGTTCGCCGGCCCGGCTCTTCCAATCCTCCCGCCAATTGGTCAGGCGTTTCTTGCGCACGTCCTCCGGCAATTGCAGGTTGGCGAAGCGCACCGCGATCACCCGCAGACCGCGCTCCGCCAGCAGTTGCTGTTCGCGCGCCGGCTCGTCGGCCAGCGCGCCGGCCAGCCGGCGCTCCACTTGATATTGCACGCCGGCCAGCAGCGGCAGGCCGGTGTCCGTGGCGCTGAAGAGGGCTTCGAAATCGCGGGCCATCAATTCTTCGCGGAAGACGTCGGCGGCCACCAGCGGCGGCAGTTCGGCCCACAGGCCGCGCGTGCGGTCCCGGAAGGCCTGCCCGTACACGGCGGCCGAAGCGCTGCCGGCGCTGAAACCGTACGGCGGGCGGTCGCCGTCGGCCCAATCCCGCAGCGGCAGCGGCTCGCCGCTGTCCAGGATGAACTGGACGACGATGTCCAAGGTCACGTCGATGCCGTCGCGGGTGAGGGCGTGCACGCCGGCGGCTGTGCGCGTCTGCAGGCGCAGGTCCAGCGCGCCCTCATCGGTGAGGTATTCCCCGCCGCGCAGGAAGGTGACGCCGGGGCCGCGCACGCGGGTGAAGGCGGTGTCGGTGCGCAGCACCACGCAGCTGGCGCTGTTCACCCAGGCCACGCCGGCGTTGGCGGCCGGTCCGCTCCGCTCCGCCACCGAGGCGATCAGCC
>JAEURL010000403.1 GCA_016789165.1 Anaerolineales bacterium
CCGGCGGCGATGGCCCAGCCGCGGCTGCGGCGCTCAAAGGCCAGGTACGTGCCGGCGGCGACGACCAGAGTCGCCAGCAGGCATGACGCGTGTTGGCTGCCGTCCCGGCTGTAAAAGAGGCTGACAAACTGGGTTGCCAGCGCGGCTGTGCCCAGGAGGGCGGCCGGCGCCCGCTGCGCCGGCGGCAGGAGATCGCGGAACAAGACGAGCAGTGCCGGGTAGAGGAGCACTACCGTCAGCAGGCCGGCCGCGGCCGAGGCCGCGCGTGATGAATACGCCGCCGGGACCCCCAGTGACTGAGCGGCGGCGCTGGCGTAAATCTGGAACGGCGAGTTGCCCACCCCCACGCCCGAGCCGGGCACTTCGAACGGGAATAGGTTCTGGCCGCTCAGCACCGCGCGGCCTTTCAAGCCGAACCAGGCCTCGTCCACCCAGAGCGTCCGCGGAAACTGCGTCAATTGGGCGAAGAAAAGGATAGCCGCCAGCGCCACAATCAAGGCATAGACCAAGACGGACCAGTGTTGTAGGACAGGCATGGCGGGTATTAGCGCGTGACCAGGACTAGCCGGTGCGGGCGCTCCGAACTGCCGGCGCCAGCGCAATTGGGCGCGTTCCGTCCGGCATACGGAGGCCCGCGCGACTTGACAGCCGTCAGCGCTGGACGGCGTCTTCACAAGGCTGGGGCGGATGGCGCGGACGCGGGCGCCTGGTGGCAGCGCCGCCGGCCTCCGCATGGCCAGGTCGAAGGCTGGTGGCGGCCGGCTAAATCACGGCCAGGCGCGGCTTCACCAGCGCTGCTCGCGCCTGCCAGGGCTGGCTGCCAACCAGATATGGGGGGTTGCCAAGAAAGCGTGAGGGCGAAGAAAGCGGCCCTCACGCCTTAGCTCAAAGTTGAGCGTGCCCGGAGATACCGGCCTATATGGTGAGGTAACCGCCCACCAGGCCGTGGGCGGCCTCCATGATGATCTCCGAGAGCGAGGGGTGCGCGTGGACGTTGCGCGCGATCTCCTCGGCCGTCAATTCCAGGTTGTGCGCCAGGGTGAACTCCGGCAGCAGCTCGGTGACCTCCGGGCCGATCAGGTGCGCGCCCAGGATCTCGCCGTACTTGGCGTCGGTGACGATCTTGACGAAGCCGGCGTAGTCCCCCAGGCCGAGCGCCTTGCCGTTGGCCTGGAACGGGTACTTGGCCACCTTCACCTCGTAGCCCTGCTCCTTGGCCTTCTTCTCGGTCAGGCCGAAGGAGGCCACCTGCGGGTGGCAATAGACGGCGCTGGGCATGAAGGCGTAATCCAGCACCACGCTGGCGTGGCCGGCGATGTTCTCGGCGCAGACCACGCCCTGCGCGGAGGCGGCGTGCGCCCAGCCGGTCTTGCCGGTCACGTCGCCGATGGCCCACAGGCCGGGGACGTTGGTGGCCAGGCGGTCGTCCACCTGGATGAAGCCCTTGTCCAGCGTGACGCCCAGCGCCTCCAGGCCCAGGTTCTCGGAGTTGGGCCGGAAGCCGATGGCCACCAGCGCCTGTTCCGCCTCCAATACCTCGGTGCCGGCCGGCCCGGTGACCGTGACCTTCACGCCGCCCTCGGTCTTTTCAATCTTGTCCACCTTGGTGCTGGTCTTGGCCGTAATGCCGGCCTTGTGGAACTGCTTGGCCAGCTCGGCGCCCAGCTCCTCGTCCTCGCGCGGCACCAGGGTGGGCAGCATCTCGACGATGGTGACCTTGGCGCCATAGGCGTTCCAGACCGTGCCGAATTCCACGCCCACCGGCCCGGCCCCGATGATGACCACGGAGGCCGGCAGCTTCTCCTGCAGGATGGCCTCGCGGTAGGTGATGACCTTTTGGCCGTCCACGTTGAAGGCCGCCGGCGGGGCCGGCCGCGCGCCGGTGGCGATGACGATGTGCTTGGCCGTCAGCGTCCGCTTGGCGCCGTCCTTGGCCGTTACCTCCACCGTGCTCCGGCCGGTCAGCGCCGCCGTGCCGTAGTGCACGTCGATTTTGTTCTTGCGCATCAGGAAGTCCACGCCCTTGGTCAGGCGCGTGGAGACCTGGCGCGAGCGCTGCACGGCGGCGGCGTAATCCAACTGCAGGTTCTCGAACTTGAAGCCGAACTCTTTGCCGCGGTGGCGCAGCAGTTCCGCCACTTCCGCGTTCTTGAGCAGCGCCTTGGACGGGATGCAGCCGACGTTCAAGCAGACGCCGCCCAGCCATTCCTTGTCGATGATGGCGGTCTTCTGCCCGAGCTGTGCGGCGCGGATAGCGCCGATGTAGCCGCCGGGGCCGGCGCCGATGACGATGACATCATATTGATCAGCCATGGGGTTCCTCAACCACTGAGATAGGCCAAAATCCGCCGTCATTTTAACACGCCCCCGGCCGGCTGACCGGCCGCGCGGCCGCCGGCATAAGCCAACCCACCCCAGCCGTCGATGGGG
>JAEURL010000436.1 GCA_016789165.1 Anaerolineales bacterium
GCCGGCCTGGACTTCCGCGCCTCGCCCTCGCTGGGCCTGCAGCTCGTCAACAGCCTGGTGGCGCAGATGGACGGCGTGATCAGTTTGCGCTCCGGCCCCGGCGCGGAATTCCTGATCGAGTTCCCGGCCGCCGGTTTGGAGGGGTAACCCATGCCCAAGGCCCGTTTGCTGGTGGTCGAAGACCAGGCCATCATCGCCCTGGATTTGCAGAACCGGCTGGCCGGCCTCGGCTATGCGGTGGTGGCCGTCGAAGCCTACGCCGAGGCCGCCCTCCAGCAGGCCGAGCGCCTGCGGCCAGACCTGGTGCTGATGGACATCCGCCTGAAGGGCGCCATGGACGGCATCCAGGCGGCCGAGCTGATTCGGGCCGAGCAGGATCTGCCCGTCATCTATCTAACCGCCCACTCGGATGAAGCCACCCTGCAGCGCGCCCGGCTGACCGAGCCGTATGGCTACATCCTCAAGCCGTTTGAGGACCGTGAGCTGCAGCTGGCGATCGAGATCGCCCTGTACAAGCACCAGGCCGAGCAGAAGCTCAAATCGCACGAGCGCTGGCAGGCGGCGGTGCTGCAGGGCATCGGCGACGGCGTGATCACCACCGACACGGCCGGGCACATCACGTTCCTCAACCCGCAGGCCGAGGCCCTCACCGGCTGGCCCCAAGCCGAAGCCCTGGGCATCAGTGTGGAGGCCGTCGCCCGCCTGAGCGGGGACCCGGCGCCGGCGGCCGGCCTCTTCCCGCTGCGCCAGGCGGTGGAGGAGGACCGCGTCATCGCCTTTCCGGCCGCGTTGCGGCTGGTCACGCGCGCCGGCCACGTGCTGCCCGTGGAAGGGAGCGCCGCGCCGATCCGCGATGCGCGCGGCCAGCCGGCCGGCGCGGTGCTGGTGCTGCGCGACGCCACCGACCGGATGCGCGCGGAGGCTGAACGGGCCGAGTACACGGCCCAGGTGGCCGCGCTCTACCAGGCCGCCAGCGCCTTGATCCAGCCCGGCCACACCCCCTCCGCCCTGGCCGGCCGCATCGCCGACACGGTGGTCCGCGAATTCGCCATGGCCGGCTGTGCGGTCTGGCTGCCGGAGGACGGCGCCAGCGAGCCGGCCTGGCAGCTGGCGGCCCAGGCCGGACAGCCCTGTTTCCAGGCGGCCCAGGCCGCCGGCCTGCCGGTGAGCCTGGCCGTCCAACAGCGCCAGGCCATCTATTGGCCGGAGGCGACGGCGCTGAGCGGGCCGGATGGGCACAACTCGGCGCTGGCGGTGCCGTTACACCGGCCGGCGGCCCCCGGCCAGATCCTGGGCGTGCTGGCCATGTGCCGGTCCGGGCGGGATGCCCTGGACGAGCGGCTCCAGCGCCTGATCCTGACCTTCACCGAGAAGGCGGCTTTGGCGCTGGAGAACGCGCGCCTGGTCATGTCCCTGGAGCAGGCCGCCCAGGAGGCCCGCCAACTGGCGGCCGAGGCCGAAGCCGCCAGCCGCCTGAAGAGCCAGTTCCTGGCCAATACCTCACACGAGCTGCGTACGCCGCTGACCGCCATCCTGGGCACGCTCGGCCTGGTGCTCAGCGGCCACTGCGACGATCACGCCGAGGAACTGCGTTTCGTGCAGATGGCCTGCACCGCCGCCGAGAACCTGCTGGGGACGGTCAACGACCTGTTGGACACGGCCAAGATCGAAGCCGGCCGGCTGGAGCCGGAGGTGCAGGCCCTGGCCCTGGAGACGGTGCTCCAGGAGGCGCACACGCTCTTTGCCGGCCAGGCCCGCGCCAAGGCCCTGGACTTCCAGCTGGCGATCGAGCCGCCGGCGCCGGCCGTCTTGGCCGACGCCCAACTGCTCCGGCGCATCCTGGCGAACTTGTTGAGCAACGCGGTGAAGTTCACGGAACGGGGTTCGGTCGCCCTGCGCGCCGCCGCCGATCCGGCCGGCGCCCACGTGATCATCACGGTGGAGGATACCGGCATCGGCGTGGCGCTGGAGCGCCAGGCGCGCCTGTTCCAGCCGTTCGTGCAGGCCGATGGCAGCGTCACGCGCCGCTATGGCGGCACCGGCCTGGGGCTGAACCTGGCGCGCCGGCTGGCCGAACTGCTGGGCGGGAGTCTGGAGTTCTACAGCGCCGGCCCGGGGCAGGGGAGCCGGCTGACACTGCGCCTGCCGGCGGCCCGCCTGGCCGCCTGAGCCGCCGCGGCCGGTCAGGCGGCCAGCACCTGGGCGAAGTCCTCCGGCCGCACGCCCGGTGTCTCCACGCCGTGGGCCTGGTAGAAGCGGGCCACGGCGGCGGCCACCGCCTCGGCCTGGACGGCCACCCCCTCCAACGCCCGCTCCAACTCGGCCAGCCGCGCGGCCGGGTAGAAGAAGAAGTCGCCGGAGAGGTGCACGTCGGTGAGCCGGCCGTGCCGGTTGACGGCCGCCGCCCGGATCAGGCCGCCCGGCGCCTTGACCGCCTTCTGGATGACGTAGACCCCCTCGGCAATCTTGATCGCCGTTCCACTCCGGGCGCGCTGGTCGTTGGCGAAGATCCATTCCGGCCGCAGGTACTCGGTCAGCAGGGCATCGGCTTTGGCGCGCAGCTCGGCGTCCACGGCGCGGGGCGTGAACGGGCCCAGGCGCGGCTCGCAGCGCGCCAGCAGGCGGGCCGCGACCTCGGCGTGGGTGGGCGTCCGGCCGGCCTCGCGCGGGATGGTGGTCAGGTTCTCGCTCAACGTCTTGAAGACCTTGTCGCGGAACTTCTCGTCCGGCACCTTCAGCACCCGGCTCATCTGCGTGAAGTTGAAGTCGATGATGAAGTTGCCCACCAGCACCACGGCCTCGCCGATCTCGGCCGCGCCGTTGCCCGAGATCTTGCGCTGGTTGGCGACGATGTCGTTGACGGGCTTGAAGACCGCCGGGACGCCTAGATCGTTGAAGGCCTCCACCACCGGCTGCAGATACTCGCGGTAGAGCGCCTCTTTGCCGGCCGGCAGCCGCGGGTTGTCCTTGCGGAAGACGAATTGATAGAAGAGCTGGCCGCGGTCCAGGTACACGGCCCCGCCGCCCACCTCCCGCCGGAAGAGCGGGATGGCCTCGCGGGTGATGTACTCCAGGTCCAACTCCTGGGCGGCATCTTGGTGGCAGCCCAGGCAGACGTAGGGCGTGGCCGGCTCCACTAGGATCAGGCCCTCCCGGCCCAGGTGGGCCAGCGCGTGATAGAGCGCTTGGCTGTCTTGCCAGGGGGCGGTGCCGAGATCATACAGGTCCATGGCGGCTCCTTGTGCGGCCCGGGCCGGCGGGCGGTTACGGTTGAATCTCGGCCACGGAGTTGAAAATCTGGTCCGGCTGATAAGGATGCCGCGGCACGTCCGCGGCGTGCGTCACCCCGCTCAGCACCAGGATGGTGCCCAGGCCGGCCTGCACCCCGGCCACGATGTCGGTGTCCATCCGGTCGCCGATCATCACGGCCGTTTCGGAGTGCACGCCCAGGTAGTTGAGCGCCAGGCGCATCATCAGCGGATTGGGCTTGCCGATGAAGAAGGGGACGGCGCCGCTGGCGCGCTCGATCAGGGCCGCCATCGCCCCGCAGGCCGGCACCAGGCCGTGCTCGCTCGGCCCGTTGGGGTCCGGGTTGGTGGCGATGAAGCGCGCGCCGGCCGCCACCAGCCGCACCGCCTTGGTGATGGCCTCCACGCTGTAGTTGTGGGTCTCGCCCAGCACCACGTAATCGGGCTCGTGGTCGGTGAGCACGTAGCCGGCCTCGTGGATCGGGCTGGTCAGGCCGCTCTCCCCGATGACGAAGGCCGTGCCGCCCGGCCGCTGCCGCTGCAGGAAGCGGGCGGTGGCCATGCCGGAGGTGAAGATGCGCTCGGCCGGGATGTCCAGGCCGATGGTCTGCAGCCGGTAGGCCAGGTCGCGCGGCGTGTACAGCGAGTTGTTGGTGAGCACCAGCCACTCGCCGCCGCCGGCCTTGAGACGCTCGATGAACTGGTCCGCGCCGGGGATGAGCTGCCGGCCGCTGACCAGGACGCCGTCCATGTCGGTCAGATAGTGTTTGCGCTGCATAGGTGGGTGGCGCCGCCGCTGGGCTACAGCGTGCGGACGTAGCGGAACTCCTTGTAGCCGACCGGGTCGGCGTTGATGGCGGGATCGGCGGTGACGTGCAGGACGGCCGGCCGGCCGGAGGCCAAGGCGCGCTGCAGGGCGGCCGGCAGGTCGTCGATCACGTCCACTTTCTCGCCAAAGCAGCCCAGGTTCTGGGCCAGCAAATCGTAACGCACCTGCGGAGCCAGGTCCACACCCACGTGCTGCTCGGCCGGGAAGCCCTGCGCGGCGTAGGCCGTGTGCTCCATGCCCCAGCCGTCGTCCACCACCACCAGCACCACCACGGGCGCTTTTTCGCGCAGGGCGGTCTCCAGCTCCATCAGGTTGAAGCCCAGCGCGCCGTCGCCCGTGATCACGCAGGCCGGCCGCTCCGGCGCGGCCAGCTTGGCGCCGATGGCGAAGGGCAGGCCGGTGCCCAGGAAGCCCAGCTTGACCGAGTACAGGAAGCTGTTGGGCCGCAGGATCGGGAAGTAGGCCACGCCCCACAGCACGGTGTTGCCGCCGTCCAGCACGGTGATGGCCTCGGGCGGGAAGAACTGGCGCGCCACCAGCACCATCTGGCCGGGGTTGACGCCGCGCGCGGGCTCGCGCTGCAGGTGGGCCATCGCCCCTTCCAGGGTCTTGGCCGAGAGGGCGCGGTAGCGCTCCAGGCCCGGCATCTCGGTGCGCGGCGCAGTGCGGGCCGGCACCTCTTTCAGCAGGGCGCGCAGGGCGGCGCCGGCGTCGGCCACCAGGCCCACGTCCACGGGCCGGTTGAGGCCGATGGAGAGCGGGTCGGCGTCGATGTGGATGGTCTTCTGGCGGGCCGGGTCGCCCCAGGCCGGCGGCCGGCCCCAGCCATCGTACTCGCCCAGCCGCGCGCCGGCCACCAGCACCACGTCCGCCTCGTTGCGCGCCAGGGCCGTGGCCTGCAGGTCAAACAGATGGAAGTAGCGCGGGTGGTCCTCCGGCACCACGCCGCGCGCGCCCAGGCTGCTGCTCAGCCCGGCCGCCAGATAATCACCCAGCGCCACGAAGTCGGCGGAGGCGTTGCTCCACAGCACGCCCTTGCCGGCGTGCAGGAAGGGCCGCTGGGCGCCGGCCAGCAGGTCGGCGGCCTGGGCCAGCTTGGCCGGGTCGCCGGCGCCGAGCTGCGTCTGCCGGTACTGCGCGGCCGGATAGACCGGGGCCTTGGCCGGGTCGAGCTTGAGCGGCAGGAATTCGTCCGGCAGCACGAGCAGGGCCGGCCCCGGCCGGCCGGTGAGCGCGGCCCGGAAGGCGGCCCGCAGCAGCTCCGGCAGGCGCTCCGGCACCCGCAGGGTGGCCGCGAACTTGGTGATCGGGCGCGCCATGGCCTCCAGGTCGGTGGCCTGCCAGGCGCCGCCCCGGTCGGGGTCGTTGGTGGCGCGCCGGCGCATGGTCACCAGGGCGATGACCGGGTGGCCCTCGGCGTGGGCGCTGGTCAGGCCGGCCAGCAGGTTGGCCCCGCCCGGCCCCGGACTGCCGATGACGACGGCCGGCCGGCCGCTCAGCCGGGTGTAGCCCTCGGCCAGGTGGACGGCGCCCTCCTCGTGCCGGCAGTTGATGTGGCGAATCCCGTAGCGCGGGGCGTGCGCCACGAACGGGATGTGCGAGCCGTCGATGATGCCAAACATCATCTGAACGTCCTCGGCCTTCAGGCATTGGATGAGCAGCTCGCCGACGGTGATTTCACTCATGGGATTCTCCTGAGGATCGATGCGGTTTCAGCCGCGGA
Organism: Anaerolineales bacterium; assembly: GCA_016789165.1. Taxonomy (GTDB): domain Bacteria; phylum Chloroflexota; class Anaerolineae; order Anaerolineales; family UBA6663; genus SpSt-583. The sequence goes on from JAEURL010000436.1 coordinate 5,801, forward strand.
ATGGACCGATGACACGGAGCCGACCGCCGGCCTCTCAACGCGCCTCCAGGCCGCGCCAGTAGGCCTCCACGCGCCGCAGGCCCTCCTCGTACGACACCCGCGGCGCGAAGCCCAGCTCCTGGCGCGTCCGCGCCTGGCTGATGCGGTACTCGGAGCCGAGCATGCGCAGGGTGTCGCCGGTGAGCGGCGGCCGGGATTTGAGCCGCAGCAGGCGCCAGAGCGGCCCGCTGACGCCGGCCAGCAGGCGCGCGGCCCAGCGCGGCAGGGCGCGCGGCGGCGGCGCGCCCACGATGCGGGCCAGGTCGGTGAAGTATTGCCGCAGGGTGGCGGCCGTGCCGTCGTAGCCGTTGTAGGCCCGGCCCACGGCCTGGGGCAGGGCGGCGGCGCGCAGGAGGATATCCACCAGGTTGTCCACGTACACCAGACCTGGAATGTAATCGCCGCCGCCGATCAGGGCCGGGCTCCCGCGCCGCAGCGCCTGGGCGGCTTCGTGCACCCACGGCCGCGAGCCAGGGCCGAAGACCTTGGAGGGCCGCACCACGCTGAGGGTCAGGCCCTGCTCGCGCTGGAACTGCCAGGCCAGGGCCTCCTGCTTCTGCTTGTACTCGCTGTAGACGCCGATCGGCCGGCCCAGCGCCAGATCCTCCACCAGCTCGCGCCGGCCGATGTGCTCGCCGTAGACCGCGCACGACGAGAGCAGCGCCACGCGCGCGCCCTGCCGGACGGCCTCCTGGAAAACGTGCCGGCTGCCATCGATCGTGACGCGCTCGTGCTCGGCGCGCGGCGCCCAGTCGCTGACCACGGCCGCGGTGTGCAGGACCGTGCGCGCGCCGGCCAGGGCCGCGCGCACGTCAGCCGCGTGGGCGATATCGCCGCGGATCACGCGCACGCGCTCACCCCAGGCCGCGGGGACCGGCACGCCGGG
>JAEURL010000454.1 GCA_016789165.1 Anaerolineales bacterium
CGGCCGCCAGCACGCGCACCTCCCGCGCCGTGTACGCGTACACGGCAAAGCGCGCGCCGGCCAGGCCGGGCACATCGGCCGGGCAGACCTGGCCGGCCACCGGCTCCGTGCCGGCCTCGGCGTAGCGGGCGTTGAAGGCGCCCACCACCCCGGTGCCGGCGTTGCGGTTGAAGATCTTCAGCAGCACCGCCTCGCGCGTGGGATCGTGGAACAGGCAGTCGCGTGTGGGCCGGCCGGGCAGCTGCGCGCGCGGCACCGTGCCGTCCGGCAGCACCAGCGTGCGCAGCAAGTCAAAATCGTGGACCTCCGGCTTGTCGGAGACGTAGACCGGCCCGCCGCTGACGGCGCGGCCGGCGGCGTGGTAGGCGCCGGCCGGGTGGCCGGATTGGAACATGTCCCAATCCGGATGCACGAACTCCCCGAACCAGACGCCCACCTGGGCGTTGGCGTACAGATGGACACCGTGCGTCTCCGGGCGCTGCGGCCAGAAGTCGGTGGAGGTGCGCGTCAGCGTGGAATTGAGGGCCCCGTACAGCATCTCGTTCGAGCAGGACATGCAGTTGATCAGGTTACCGCCGAAGTGGACGTGGGCGGAGCCCTCCAGCGCCTCGTGGTAACGGCGCATCAGATTGACGCGCCCGCCCAGGCCGGCGGCCACCCCCTCCAAGGCGGCCTGGTTATCCACCTTCACGCCGTCCACGCCCTGCTCGCGCAGCCGGCGGTGCAGCTCGTGGAAGAAGCGGTGGATGTGCTGCGGCGGCACCACGCCCACCAGCGGCCCCCACCAGAACTCGGCCGCCGGCATGTGCTGGCGAATGGCCGGCGAGAAGACCCGCGCCTGGGAGCGCACGTCGTAGTCCGGGAAGCTCGGCCCATCCACCCCGCCCCAGTAGCCGGCCAGGGCGTGCCAGACCAGAAAGGTCGTCACCCCAAACTCGTCCTTGGCCATGCGGACGGTGGGGGCCAGATCCCCGCCGAATTTGGCGTTGGCGCCGAAGGCGGTCAGCCGGCGCTCGCCCGTGAGCTGAGTCTGTTCGGATTGCCAGCCGTCGTCCAGGATCAGCAGGCGCGGCCGCACGCCGCCGGCCGCGAAGCTCTCCAGCCCGGCGCGCACCTTCTCCGGCGCGACCTCCTGATAGAAGGCGTCCCAGGTGCACCAGCCGAACTGGTCCACGAAAGCCGGCAGCGTCTTCTCGACGCGGCGGCGGCCGGTGGGCAGGCGCGCCAGCACGCTGATCGCGGCGCGCTCGGCCAGGGCGTACGGGTCCGGGCCGGCGGCGATGAACAGGACCGTGGCCGCGTTGACCACGGTCGCCGGATCACCGGTCTCCAGGTTGAGCTTCAGGATATCGTCCGGCGCGCCCTCCAGGCTGGCGCGGGCCGGGCCGTCCACCAGCGGGACGAGCAGGATGCAGGTGTCCGCGCGCTCAATCAGGAGCACCTGGGTTTCGGCCGGCACCTCCCGGCCGCGCATGCCGGCGGCGGGCTTCATCCAGAAGGGCTCAAAGCGCCAGCAGGCCGTGAAGCGTTCCAGGCCGGTCAGCGCGCCCAGGCGCAGGGCGTGGCGGTCGCTGTGGACCGAGAGGCTGGCGCGCAGGAAGGCGCCGACCCCGGCCGGATCCGGCTCGAGGCTGAAGGCCGGCGGCACCTCGGTGAGCAGCGGTTGGCCGGCGACGGACAGCGTTTTAGCGGCAAGCGTGATGTGGCTCATGGAGTCCCCAGGCTGAAAACGGCGGAGGCTGCGGCCATTTTAGCCGGAGGGGCGGCCGGCCGGCCAGAGGCAAAGTCAGGCGGGCTCGGCGTCGGCGGGCAGCGCTTCCTGGACCGCCTGCTCGGTGGTGAGCGCGCGGCCGGCCTCCCAGGCCGCGGCAAAGGCCGCCTCACCGAGCTGCGCCCGCAGGGCCGCCACCCGGCCGGCCTCGGCCGCGATCTCCACCGGCGGGCGCGGCGCCCCGATGAGGGCCCGCCGCTGGTCCGCGGCCGCATACCAGCGCACGGCCCGCTCGGGCGCGGTCGTCTCGGCCACGCCGGCCAGGCCGGCCAGGCTTTCGGCTTGGCCCCACTCCACCCCCCAGCGCCGGTAGCGGCGCAGGCTCTCGGCAAAGCGCGTCTGGGCCTGCGCCAGGTCGCCGCGCTGCAGGGCGACGTGCGCCAGCTGCACCAGCGGATAAGCCCCCCATTGCAGGTCCCCCAGCTCGCGCGTGATCTCCAGGCTCTCGCTCAGCAGCGGCTCAGCCCGGTCCAGCTGACCGAGGTTGCGCAGCGTCCGGCCCAGATCGGCCAGCGAGTAAGCGACGTTCATTTTGTCGCCCGAGCCGCGCGCCATCGTCAGGCTCTCTTCAAACAGGGCGGCGGCGCGGGGCTCGTCGCCGTGCAGGTATTCCACCAGGCCGAGGTTGCGCAAGGTGTAGGCCAGGCCCTGCTGGGAGCCGAGCTCCCGCGCAATCGCCACCGCCTCGTCGAGCCAGCCGCGGGCGCGGGCGTACTCGGTCTGGAACCAATAGCCCAGCTGCAGCAGCAGGCCGGCCGTGCCGCGCCGGTCGCCCAGCTTGCGGCGGATGGCGATGCTCTCGGCCGCCAGCGCGTAGGCGCGCTCATTATCGCGCTGGGCCTGCGCCACGGCCGCCAAGATGCTCAGGGTCTCGGCCTGGCCGTGGGCGTCGCCCATCGCCTTCTTGATCGCCAGGGCGGCCTCGTACAGGGCCTGCTCCTGGGCCAGGTCCGGGTGGAGGCCGCCCAGCCCCTCCAGGGTCAGGGCCTCGCCCCAGCGACCGGCCGGCCCCAGCGAGCGGAACAGGGCCAGGGCTTCCTGAAACAGCCGCACGGCCTCGGCATAATCGCCGCGCGACCAGCTGAGCACGTTGGCCTGCAGCGCCAGGGCGGCGGCCTCGTTCTCCCGATCG
>JAEURL010000470.1 GCA_016789165.1 Anaerolineales bacterium
CGACCGGCGTCACGCCAAGCCTCGCGCTGGATAACCGCCCCATCGGCCGCTATTTCCAGTACCGGGCCTTCCTGGAGAACAACAGCGCCCTGACCGGCACCATCCCGATGCTGCGCCGGGTGACGGTTCGTTCGGCCGATATCCCGGAGGGCTTCACGGCCTCCCAGGGCCAGTGCCAATCCGTGCTGCAGGAGAACTTCCCCTCGACCGAGGCGCCGGATATTTACCACCAGGTGCTGACGTGCACCCTGGGCACCCTGCCGGTGGGCGGCAGTGCCAATGTGCTGGCCGCCCTGCAGCCCACCCAATGGGGGCCGTTCACCTACACGGTGGCGCTGACGCCCACCGGCCTGCTCTTCAACCGGGCCAACCCGGACGGCGCCCAATCCAGCTACCAGACCACGCTGGTCCGGCCGGTGGAGGCGCTTACCATCACCGCCGTCACCATCACCAGCCCGCCCGTGGTGGAGGCCGGCCAGCCGGCCGTCTTTACCACTACGGTCTCGTCCAACGACACCTCGCCCAAGGTCTTCTACTCGTGGACGGTGATCGCCGAACAAGGCGTCACAGCGCCGACGCCGGCTCCCACCCGCACCGTCAGCTTCAACCTGGTCGAGCCGATCACGGTGACCCCGTTCGCCTCGGGCGTGTTCACGCTGACGGCCGTGGTCAGCAACAGCGCCGGGGCTCTCACCGGCACCCTGCCGTTCACGGTGGCGCCCGCGCCGATGACGGTCACGAGTTTCCATCCGCCCGAGCTGGTCACCGGCACCCTGCCGACCGCCACCTTCCCGTTCGTCATCACCGGCACCGGCTTCCAGGAGAACACCAAGGTCGAATGGAACGGCGACCAACTGGGCGGCGGGGAGCTGGCCGACAACTGCCCCGGCCCATGTACGCGCATCACGGCCACCATTTCGGTGAGCCGCACCGTGCTGGGCGTGAACACGGTGGTGATACGCAACGGCCCCGGCCTGGACCCCGCCACCACGGTGACGCTGACGCACGTCGTCTCGACCCCGGTGCTGAGCCTGGCTCTGGCCGGGCCGGACCCGCTGGCCGCCGACCTCGTCCGCCCGGCGACGACGGTGGTGACGGCCACCATCAGCCGCGCGCAGAGCCAGGCGCGCACCATCACGCTGGCCACGACGCCGGCCGTGCAATCCTTCTTGGCGCTGCCGGCCACCGTCAACCTGCCGGCCGGGGCCAGCGCGGTGACGTTCACCATCACGGGCACGCTGGGCGGCGGGCCGGTGACGCTCGTCGGCCAGCTGCCGGCCAGCATCGGCGCCCAGACCTCCAACCCGGTCACGGTCACGGTCTATAACCCGCAGCCGCAGATCAACACGCTGACGCCGACCACGGCCACGGTCGGCCAGGCCGGCTTGACCCTGCAAATCGCCGGCAGCAACTTCGTCAACGGCGCGGCCGTGTTCTGGGACGGCGTGCCGCTGGCTAACCCGTTGGTGACGGGCACCACGCAGCTGACGGCCGACATCCTGGCCAACCAATTAGACATCAGCCGGACGGTCAATATCACGGTCAGCAACCCGGCGCCCAATGCCGGGGTCTCCGGCAGCCTGCCGTTCCGGGTCATCTCGCCCACACTGCAGCTCAATCCGGCGAGCAACAGCCTGAACCTGGGCCAGACCCAGCCGTTGACGCTGGTGCTGGTCGGCAATCCCCAGGCGCAGGCGCGCACCGTGACCCTGGCCACCACGCCCACGGTGCAGTCGGTGGTGGCGCTGCCGGCCACGGTCGATCTGCCGGCCGGGGCCAGCTCGGTGAACTTCACCATCACGGGCACGCTCGCCGGGGCGGTGGAGATCTATGGGGTGCTGCCGGCCAACCTGGGCGCCGGGCCGTCCAACCCGGCGGCCGTCACCGTCCTCAACCCGCAGCCGCAGCTCAGCTCGCTGACCCCCACCACGGCCACGGTCGGCCAGGCCGGCTTCACGCTGCAAATCGCGGGCAGCAACTTCATCAACGGCGCGGCCGCTTTCTGGAACGGCACCGCCCTCGGCAACCCGCAGGTGACGGGCGGCACGCTGCTGACCGCCGACGTCCTGGCCAACCAGTTGACCCTCAGCCAGACCGTCAACATCACGGTCAGCAACCCCTCCCCCAGCCAGGCGGTTTCTGGGAGCTTGTCGTTCCGAGTGATTTCACCCACGCTGCAGTTCAGCGCGCCGGCCGCCAGCCTGGGCGTCGGCCAGGAGCTGCAGCTCACGGCCACGCTGTGGGGCAACGCCCAGAGCCAGGACCGCCAGGTGGACTTCACCCAGGGCGGGGGCCTCGGCCTGTCCGCGGCGTCGGCCACGCTGTTGGTGGCGACCCCCACGGCCAACCTGACCGTCACCGGCGTCACCGCCGGCTCGACCACAGTCACGGCCACCGTGTCGCCGCTGGGCCTGATCTCCACCGTCAACTTGACGGTCCAGGCGACGACCATCACGCTCAGCGTGGATTCGGGCAGCCAGACCTCGCTGGCGGTGGGCAGCTCGGCCGTGCTGCGCGCCACCATCTCCCACCCGCAGCCGCAGCCGCGCAGCCTGACCATTACGGCCTCCACCGGCGGGGTGGTGAACATCCAGTCGCCGGTCAGCCTGCCGGCCAGCGCCAACTTCGTCACCTTCAGCATCACGGCCACGGCGGCGGGCAACACCGACATCCAGGTCCAGCTGCCGGCTGAAGCGGGCGGCGACACCGACTCATTGCCGGTGACCACCGTGCCGTAGCGGGGCGCTGGCATGGCCAAGCGGGGAGACGGGCGGGCGGGGCGGATTGCGCGGGCAGCGCGTTGGCTCATCGCCTGGCTGGGCCTCAGCCTGACGGCCTGCGCCGCCGCCGAGCGCCAGCCTTTCAACCCCTATCCCACCACCCTGGCCGGGCCGGTTGGCACAGCCGCCATCAACGTCAGCTTTGTCAATACCCGGCCGCTGGCCGCGCGCACGCCCACGCCGGCCCCGCCCACCTGTGCCAATTCCGTGCCGGTCTGCTGGACCGAGGCCGATAAAGCCAAGGTCGCCCACATCTGCTACGACGAGGCGCGCGGCCTGCTGACGCCCGGCATGGCCTCCTGCGCCTCGACCGTGGCGCGCCGGCAGCTGCAGCCGGATTGGTACGGCGGGCCGGACCTGGACGATCTCCTGCGCTGGGAACAGTTTCGGGTGGACGCCGCCCTGACACGGCCGTGGGAGCAGGGCCTGCCGCCGCCGGCCGAGGCCCTGGCGGCTGTGAACACCTTCCTGGCCGGCGAGACCGCCGAGGGCTGCTGGGGCTATGACAGCTTTCGCGGCGTGACCCCGGACGAGGCCCAGGCCTTCTGGGCCGAAGCGCCAGAGCGGCGCTGCGCGGTCGTGCGCGGCGCGCAGGCCATGGTCTTCTTCAATTGGCGCAACCCGTGAAGCGGTGGCGGGGCTGGGCGGCGGTGCTGATCCTGGCGGCCAGCGGCTGTGCGCGGGAGCGTCACGCGCCCTCCTTTGTCCCGCCCCTGGACCTGGCCGCCCTGCCGACTTCCGAGGTGGTGGTGCGGTTTGTGACCGTGACGCGCACGCCCACCCCGGCGGCGCCCAGCCAGCCGGCGGCCCTGCCGGTGGAGCCGGCCTGGGGCGGCGCGGCCAAGTGCCTGGCGCCGGC
>JAEURL010000476.1 GCA_016789165.1 Anaerolineales bacterium
CATCTATCGCCGGCATCCGGAGACCGGGGCGCCCCTGTATGCGGCGGAGGCCGCGCTGTTCGGGCCGCTGGACCCGGCCGAGGGCGGGCGGGTGGAGGCGCTGGCGGCCGAGCTCCACCACCTGCTCAGCCAGGCTGACACCGGGCAGTTGTACGCGCCGCTTGGCTTGGGCCGGCACGTGGATCACCAGCTCACCCGGGCCGTGGCCGAGCGCCTCGGCCGGCCGCTGACCTTCTACGAGGACTACCCGTACGCGGCGCGCACACCGGCGGGGCCGGCCTGGGACGGCCTGGCGGCCGGCTGTCAGCCACGCCTGGCTGAAATAGACGAGCAAGACCTTGATTTTTATTGTCTGGCTGTCGGTGCTTACCGCTCGCAGCTGAGCACCTTCTGGACGGATGAGGCGGCCATGCGGGCGGACGTGCGCGGGTTCTGCACGCGGCTGGCGGCCGGCGGCCTGGGGCTGCGTTTGTGGGATACCCAATCGGCCTAGAAAATGTGTTCGCCAAACGCCGTTTGCCTTTACAAAACCATAGCGCTGTGCTACGATTCTCAGTGCGGGGTATTGGGACTGAGAGGCGGCTCTCAGTTTTTGTTTTATTCCCCCGGATCTGCCTAGCGCCCAGGACCGGCGCCTGGACATCGAGGGTACTGACATGAGCACCGACCGAACGTTTCTCACCCGGGAAGGCCTGAAAAAACTGGAAGAGGAGCTGGAGTTCCTGCGCACCACCCGGCGGGCCCAGGTAGCCGAGCGGCTGCACAACGCTCAGGAAGACGGCGAACTGATTGAGAACGCCGAGTACGAAGACGCCAAGAACGAGCAGGCCTTCGTCGAGGGCCGGATCCTGACCCTGGAGACGATGCTGTCCAACGCCGTGATCATCGATGAGCACGGCTCGAACGACGTGGTCAACCTGGGCTGCCGCGTGACCGTGAAGGAAAGCGGCAACGGCTCGGAGGAGTACCTGCTGGTGGGCGCGGCCGAGGCCGACCCCAAGAAGGGCCGCATCTCCAACGAGAGCCCGCTTGGGCGGGCGCTGCTGGGCCGGCGCGTGGGCGACGAGGTCAAGGTGCAGGCGCCGGCCGGGGCGCTCTCGTTCCGAGTGGTGAAGATCACGCGCGATTAACCGCGCCTGATCGGGTCGCTGGATTGTCCGCCCCGCGTCAGCGTTGCTGGCGCGGGGCTTTCTTTTGGCGGATTTGGCCGTTGTATAATGACGGCTTCTGGAGCCTGAATCCCCATGCGTGACTACACTGAACTGGAGAAGATCCGCCTGGCCAAGCTGGAGCGGCTGCGCGCCGCCGGCCAGGAGCCGTACCCCACCCGCGCCGAGCGGAGCCACACCTCGGCCCAGGCCCTGGCCGAATACGCCCAGCACCCGCCGGCCGATACCCACACCGCGGCCGGCGCGTACACGGTCGCTGGCCGGATCAAGGCCATCCGGGTGATGGGCAAGTCCGCCTTTGTCCACCTGGAGGACGGCGCCGGCCGCCTGCAGCTGTACTTCCGCACCAACGACCTGGGCGAGGAGCGCTACCGGCTCTTCCAGGACGTCTTCGACCTGGGCGATTTCGTCCAGGCCAGCGGCGGCCTGTTCACCACCAAGACCGGCGAAGTGACGCTGTGGGTGAAGGATTTCCGCATGCTGGCCAAGGCCATCAGCCCGCTGCCGGCCGCCAAGGAGGAGATCGTCGACGGGCAGAAGCGCGTCTACTCGGCCTTCGACAACCCCGAAGCGCGCTACCGCGAGCGCTACGCCGACCTGGCCGTCAACGCCGAGGTGCGCGAGATCTTCCGCGCCCGCGCCCGCATCTGCAGCGCCCTGCGCAAGTTCCTGGACGGCCAGGGCTTCCTGGAGGTGGAGACGCCCATCCTCCAGCCGTTGTACGGCGGCGCGGCGGCGCGGCCCTTCGTCACCCACCACAACCAGCTGCATCAGGACCTGTACCTGCGCATCTCGTTCGAGCTGTACCTGAAGCGCCTGCTGGTGGGCGGGCTGGAGCGCGTCTACGAGATCGGCCGCGACTTCCGCAACGAGGGCGTCTCCTTCAAGCACAACCCGGAGTTCACCCAGCTGGAGTTTTACTGGGCTTACGCCGACTACGAGCAGGTGATGCGCCTGACCGAGAACATGATCGCCTTCGTGGCCGACGAGGTCCTGGGCACGCGCACCCTCACCTACCAGGGGCAGACCCTCAACCTCAACCCGGGCTGGCCGCGCGTGCCGCTGGCCGAGGGCATTGCTGAGTTCGCCGGGGTGGATATCCACGCCCACCCCACCGCCGCGGGCCTGCTGCGCGCCATGGAGGCCAAGGGCATCCATGCCGACCCGAAGTCTACGCGCGGCAAGCTGGTGGAGAAGCTGTTGGGCGATTTTGTGGAGCCGCACCTGATCCAGCCGACGTTCATCGTGGATTACCCGCGCGATATCTCGCCGCTGGCCAAGGCCCGGCCCGGCGACGACAGCGTGGTGGAGCGCTTCGAAGGCTACATGGCCGGCTTTGAGCTGTGCAACGCCTTCACCGAGCTGAACGACCCGCTCGACCAGGAGCAGCGCTTCATCGAGATGGGCCGCGACTACGCCGCCGACTCGGAAGACACGCACCCGCTGGACGAGGACTACCTGCGCGCCATGCGCTACGGCATGCCGCCCAACGGCGGCTTTGGCATGGGCGTGGACCGCCTGACCATGCTGCTGACCGATAAAGCCACCATCCGGGAAGTGATTCTCTTCCCCCACCTGCGTTCGCGAGAGGAATAGCCATGTCGGAACAGGATTTTCTGGAAGCCCTGCCGGCTCTGTTGACGGCCACGGTCCTGCTGTGCTGCTGCTGTGTGGTGCTCATCGGCGGGGGCGTGGGCGCGTTCTTCTACTTCCGCAGCCGGCGCAAGCCCGGGCCGGCCGCTGCCGCCACCGTGGAGGGCCAGAGCCGGCCCGTGAGCACGCCGCCGGCGTCGTTTGTGCCCAGCATGGGCGGCGTGCCCCAGGCCGCCGAGCCTCCGGCTGCCCCGGCGCCCGCCGGGCCGCCCTCGCCGTTCGGGCTGCCGGCGGAGCCGCCGGCGCCGGCCGCTGAGCCGCCCAGCGCTCCAGCGCCGGAGGCCCCCATCGCGCCCGCCGCCGGCCCGATCGAGCCGGACGATATCCGCGCCAAGCTGCTGGCCCTCAACGGCTCGGACAAGCCCTACGTCGTCCAGGCCACGGGCTACAAGATCGCTATCGCGCCCACCGCCATCACGGGCTATCTGCTCGAGATCGCCTTCGATTACGTGGAGAAGGTGGCGCGCTTTGTGGAGAGCAACCCCCTGGCGGCCGAGCCTTCCATCCGCTTTGACGCCCGCCAGGTGCTGGAGGCCGAAGGCTGGACGGTGCGCGAGTAGCCGCTTCGCAGCCGCGGCCGGCGGTGCTATAATCCGCCCAACTGAAGACGCAGACGACGGAGACACGTCGCCGGGCAACCCCCCAGAGAGCCGCCGGTTGGTGCGAGGCGGCGGGCCAACCGTGCGATTCCACTCCCGCGGTCCCTCCGGACCGCCGTCGCCCCCGCAGAGGTGTGGCCGGGTCCGCCCGTTACAGCGTTCCTAAGGCTGCCGGAGCGGTTAAACGCCGGCCGGCGGCGAAAGCAGGTGGCACCACGGGCGGCCCCTCGTCCTGCATGGAAGAGGGGCCGTTTTGTTTGTGGAGGTTACCGTGGCTGTGTCTGGATTACTGCTGACGGTTGTCGGCGTGGGAGGCTGTGCGCTCTTGGGGATCGCCCTGGTGGGTGTGGCGTGGGCGATCGCCAACGAGCGCAGGTCCCGCCGCTGAGCCAGCCCTTTGGGTCGGACGCGCGTCGGCTC
>JAEURL010000485.1 GCA_016789165.1 Anaerolineales bacterium
TCCAGCGCGCGGTCTGGCTCAGGGCCAGGTAATCGCCGGCGTTGAACTGAGTGTGGAAATACTGGACGTCCAGCACATCGCTCAGGCCCAGCGGCCGGCCGGGCGTGAGCGGGAAGCGTTCGACGGCGGAGGGGTGCGTCACCACCAGCACGCCGGGGCCGGCCGTCACGGCGTAGAAATCGTTGCCGCGCAGGGCGGCGCAGATCAGGCCGCCCTGCACCGGGGCGCCCTCGCGCAGGTTGGCCTCCAGCAAGCGCTGGTTGACGGCCAGCAGCGCCTGACGGGCCGCGGCTGTCACAGAGCCGGGCGTCCCGAAGAAGGTGGCCGCCGCCAGCTGGAGCAGGTCGGTGTGCCGCGCCGGGTCCACGGGCGCCCGGGCGCGCAGGCCCAGGCACAGGAACAGCGTGTCCCGTTCGCGCCCGCGGGCCGCCTTGCGCGGCGGCGCAAAATGCGCCAGGCCAGGCGGCGGCTCAGCCGCCGGCCGGCCGGCGACGACGTTCAACAGGGCGATATCGGTTTCCAGGCGCTCAGGCATGCAAGGATTATAGATGACGGCCGATGGTTGGCAAATCATAACGCGTGACGTGCAAGGAGCGTGCCGGGGGCGAGTAACGGTATAATGCGCTTGCGCCTCTACTCTTTCTTCTTCGAGACGGCCATGCCATCCCCCACCCGCGGCACCGGTTCGCTGGACGAGCAAAAAGCCTGGGATAAGTATTTTGACTATCTGGTGAAGTCCCTCCACGACCCGGACGCCGGCGCGCGGGCGCGCTCGGCCAAGCTGCTGGGCGAGCACCGGGACCCGCAGGCGGCGCCGGCCCTGACCGCCCTGCTGATGGATGACCCCGATATGGGCGTGCGCGACAGCGCGGCCACGGCGCTGGGCCAGTTGGGCGCGGTGGAGCCGCTTATCCAAGCCCTGCACATCCCGGACGCGCACGTGCGCCAGTTGGTGACCCAGGCCCTCGGCCAGATCCGCGACGCGCGCGCCGTGGAGCCCCTGATCGGGGCGCTGCGCGATACGCACGGCGAGGTCCGCCAGCAGGTGGCGTTCGCCTTGACCAAGATCGGCGCGGCGGCGGTGGAACCCCTGGTCGCGGCTCTGCGGCATCCGGACGCCTTCATCCGCTGGAGCGTCATCCGCGTCCTCGGCACCATTGGCGACCGGCGCGCCCTGCCCGAGCTGGATCGGCTGGCGCGCGAGGATCAGGCCGAGGTGCTGCTGGGCAGCCTCTCCGACGACGGCCGGACGACGCGCCCGCAGGGCACCGTGGCGCTGGCCGCCCGGCAGACGGCGGAAAAAATTCGCCGCGGGCCCGCGCACACCGGCCCGTTGAAAGGCGGCTGATATGCCTCAGGAGACCCTCGGCTACGTCGAGATGGAATGGACGTGCCGGCGCTGCGGTACGAAGAACCCCGGCCTCGCCAAGCAGTGCGCCAAGTGCGGGGCGCAGATGGAGGCCGACCAGCAGTTTGAAAAGCCGGCCGAGCAGCAGTTGATCACGGATGCCGCCAAGCTGGCCCAGGCCGGCCAGGGCGCCGACGTCCATTGCCCTTACTGCGGCACGCAGACCTTGGCGGCGGCGATCTGACCAAGGCCCAGAAGCGCGAGGCCGGCCAGGTGGTGGGCGCCTTCCAGCCCGGCGCCGCCGCGCCCGTGAAGTGCCCGGCTTGCGGCACCGCCAACCCCGCCAGCGCCGGCACCTGCCAGGCGTGCGGGCGGCCTTTGGGCGCCGCCCCCTCCGCTGCGCCGGCGCCGGCCGCCGGCCTCGCGCCGGCCGCCCAGCGCGGCCCGGCCGTCCCGTGGGCGCTGGTGGGCGGGATCGCGGGCTTGCTGTGTCTGGCCGGCTTGGCCTTCCTGATCTTTCAATCGTTCAACACCAGCGCTGTGACCGGCACGGTCCAGGCCGTGCGCTGGGAGCGCAGCATCGGCATTGAGGCGCAGCAGCCCGTGCAGCACTCGGCTTGGGTGGATCAAGTGCCGGAGGGCGCGCGGGTGGGAACCTGCGAGCTGCGGCCGCGCCAGTTCCTGGACGCGCCGGACCCCAACCGGCGTTCGGACAAGGTCTGCGGCACGCCCTATTCGGTCGATCAGGGCGATGGCACGAGCAAGGTGGTGCAGGACTGCCAGTACCAGATCTACGACGATTACTGCCCCTACACCGTTTTGGAGTGGCAGGAGGTGGACCGGGTGCGGGCCGCCGGCGCGGATCTGCAGCCGTACTGGCCGGACCTGAGCCTGACGGATGGGCAGCGTGAGGGCCGGCACGACGAGGCCTACGCCGTCTCCTTCGCCGCCGACAGCCAGGCCTATGATTATTCAGTCGGCGACGCCGGGGAGTTCGCGCAGTTTGCGCCCGGCAGCCGCTGGATCTTGAAGATCAACGGCTTGGGCGGCCTCAACGCCGTCGAGCCGGCGCAGTGATACAATCTGCGTGACGCGCGGGGCGACCAGCTAGGTCGCCCTTTTTTGTGAGTAGCAAAGAGCGGCCTCAATCTGCCATGGAACTTGAACTGCATCGGGATGCCGAGATTTTTGACCGCCTGGGCGCGGAATGGAATGCGCTGGTGGAGGGCGGCCAGTGCCGGGTGCCCTTCCTGCGCGCCGAGTATCAGCGGGCCTGGTGGGCCGGCCGGGGCGGCGGCGAGTGGCCGGAGGCCGAACTGTGCGTGGTGACGGCCCGGCGGGCCGGCCAGTTGGTGGGCGTGGCGCCGCTGTTCGCGGCCCGCAACCGGGATGGCCGGCCGGCCCTGTTGCTGGTGGGCAGCGTCGAGATTTCCGATTACCTCGATCTGATCGTGGCGCGGGCCGACTGTGAGGCTTTCTGCCAGGCGCTGCTGGAGCGGTTGATGGCCGGAGATGGGCCGGCCTGGGAGGTGCTGGACCTCTATAACCTGCCGGCGGTCTCGCCCACGCGGGCGGCCCTGGCCCGCGCCGCGGCGGCCTGCGGCTGGGCGGTCACTGAAACCACGCTGGAGCCGGTGCCGGCCATCCGCCTGCCGGGCGATTGGGAGACCTACCTGGCGACAATGGTGGAGAAGAAAGAGCGCCAGGAGATCCGGCGCAAGCTGCGCCGGGCGGAGGCGTTTGAGGCGCCCGTCACCTGGCGGATCGTGGACAGCGCGCACTACACGCCGGCCGACGGCGAGGCCTTCATGAACATGATGGCGCTGGCCGAGGACAAGGCGCGCTTTCTGACCGAGGCCATGCGGGCCCAATTCCGGCTTACCCTGCAGGCGGCGGCCGAGGGCGGCTGGCTCCACCTGGCCTTCCTGGAGGTGGGCGGCGAGAAGGCGGCCGCCTATCTCAGCTTTGACTTTGACAACCGGCTGTACGTCTACAACTCCGCCTTGGACCAGCGCTTCGGCGCGCTGTCAGTTGGCTGGGTGCTGCTGGGCTACCTGCTGCAGTGGTGTATCGCCAACGGCCGCGCCGAGTTCGACTTTATGCGCGGCGGCGAGGATTACAAGTTCCGGTTCGGGGCCACGGCCGGGGCCATTTACCGGCTGCAGGCCAGCCCGCGTCTGGGGGCGGCTGAACTGGGCGGCCAGGCGGCGGCCGGCGAGAACGCCCAGGAGGCGGATTGTTTTCCGTGCGAGCGTTGAGGGGCTTGGTTAGGCGGGCACCACACCGCTGAGACGGCGGGCCGGCCGGCCCAGCGCGCGGTTCACCTGCAGGGAAAAATCGTGGTGCGAGATTGGCTTGGCCAGGAAGCCGTCGGCCAGCATGGCCTCCGCTTTGAGCCGGTTTTCGCCCGTGCGCCAGGCCGTGATGAAGATGATCGGGGCGTCCGTGATGGGGGTGAGCTTTTGGTAGACGGCCCAGCCGTCCGTTTCCTCCAGCATCACGTCCAAGATGATGACATCCGGGTGGTGTTCCCGGCTGGCTTGCACAGCCCCTTCGCCGGTGGCCACGTAGTAATGCTCGTAGCCCAGGATGTCGGTCATGTGGCCGAGCAGTTCGGCCATATCGGGGTCGTCGTCGACGATCAAAATGCGCGGCATCGCTCGGAAGGATAACACCAAACTGCCTCCGCCGTAAAGACGCGGCCAAGCCCGGCGGCGCCTGGCCGCGCTTGGGCAGCGGCGGATGGCGCTTACCCGTAGGCGAAGCGCTCCTCTTTCCAGACGTCAGCCTCGTTGTGATAGCCGGCCTGCTCCCAGAACCCGAGCCGGTCCTGGGCCATGAATTCCAGGCCGCGCAGCCACTTGCCGCCCTTCCAGAGATACGGTGTTTTGAGTTCAGCGCCGGGGATGTGGCCGATGACGCCGCGCAGCGGGTAACCGTGGTCCGGGGTGAGCGGTTGGCCGTCGTAGTGGGTGGCCAGCAGGAAGTTGGGGGCCAGCGCCACCTCCAGCGGCACATTGACCGTGAAGCCGTATTCGCAGTGCTGCATCAGGTAGCGGGCGGTCGGCTTGAGCTTGATCAGCCCGGCCTCCACCAGGGTCTTGAGCGCCACCCCTTCCCAATCCGTGTCGAACTTGCTCCAGCGTGTCACGCAGTGCAGGTCCATCCGGATCTTGGTGCGCGGCAGTTGGTTGAACTGCTCCCAGGTCCAGGCCGCTTCCTGTTCCACCTCGCCGAAGACGCGCAGGTCCCAGGTGGCCGGATTGAAGGGCGGCACCGGGCCGTAGTGCAGCACCGGGAAACGGTTGGTGAGCGCCTGGCCGGGGGGCAGCCGGCCGGCCTCCCGCACCCGGGCTTCATCCTGTCGGCGGCCGAAGAGATTGTTCAGCATGATTACCTCCACCGCATTGATAACTGTACTGTAGACCACCGGCGGCCGGGAACGTTACAGGACCGGGCCGCGGGGCACTAGCCGGTAAAGAGCGGCAGGTGCCCGAGCGCCACGATGTTCTCCCACTGGGAGCGCTCGCCTTCGGTGAAGATGGCCGATTCCGCCACCACCTCGGCGCCGGCTTTGCTCAACACCAGCCGCATGCCCTGCAGGGTGGAGCCGGTGGAGATAACGTCATCCACCAGGATCACGCGTTTGCCCTCGATCAGCCGCCGGTCTTTCTCGTCCAGATAAAGCGTCTGCGGCTGCCCAGTGGTGATGGACAAGGTTTCGGCCTGCAGGGCCTCGCCCATGTAGGGCTTGTAGGACTTGCGCAGGACGATGTAGGGCTTGCGGGCGTGGACGGACAAGGAATGGATGAGCGGGATGCTTTTGGCCTCGGCCGTCACCAGGACGTCATACTGCCGGCTGGCCAGTTTCTCGGCCAGGGCCTTAGCCGCCGCCTCCACCAACTCCGTATCGCCCAGGATGTTGAGGACGGCGATGCGCAGGCCGGGCTTGACCTCGAAGAGCGGTAGTTCGCGTTTGAGGCCGGCGATCTCCACCGGATACGTGGCGCGGGTCGGTTGCATACGGTTCTCCTGAAAGCAGTCTGCCCCGGAGATTTTACCGTAACTCCCGGCCCGGAATTGCCCCCCAACGTTTGGCCGGCCGTCAGGATAGTATAGGTGGAAGGCCTTCACACCAATGACGGATGGGATGCGGATGGAAGAACGACAGGCGTTAGCCCGCCTGCGGCGCGGCGATCTGGCCGGCCTGGAGCCCTTGGTGCGCGCACACCAGCTGCGCGCCGTGCGGGCCGCCGCCCTGATCGTGCGCGACCGGGCGCTGGCGGAGGACCTGGTGCAGGCCGCCTTTCTGCGGGCGGCCGAGCGCATCGCCCAGCTTGACCCGGGCCGGCCGTTTGGCCCGTGGTTTCTGCGCAGCGTGGTGAACGACGCCCTCAAGGCGGCGGCCCGGCGCGAACGCCAAGTCTCGCTGGATGATGAGCCGGACGAGGGCGGCGCCGGGCTGGCCGGCCACCTGGCGGACCCGGCCCTGGACCCCGCGGCGCTGGCCGAGCTGGCCGAGACGCGTCAGGCGGTCTGGGCGGCCCTGGGGCGGCTCTCGCCGCGCCAGCGGGCGGCCGTCGTCCTGCGCTACTACCTGGAGCTGGACGAGGCCGAAGTGGCGGCGCGGCTGCAGGCGGCGCCCGGCACGATCAAGTGGCACCTTCACCAGGCCCGCGCCCGCCTGCGGCAGCTCCTGCATCCCTTGGCACCCGCGCGCAACAAGCGCCGGGAGGAGAGAGGCTGATATGGATCACCCCCCGCGCCTGCGGCAGCAGCTCAGGCAACTGGCGGAAGAGATGGTGCCAGACGAGGTGGACCTGTGGCCTCGTCTTCAGGCCCGGCTGCGTGCCACTCGGCAAGGAACCGTTTCTATGAACACCTTTAAGTTTTCCGGGCGCCGGCGCTGGCTGGCGCTCCCGCTGGCCGCCGTGACGCTGGGCCTGGCTGTGGTGGTGGCCACGCCTCAGGGCCGAATCCTGGCGCAGCGGATCTGGCAATTCTTCACCCCGGCGGCCGGGCCCACGTTTCCGGTGCCGGTCGTCCAGCTGCCGGAGGCGGAAGCGCCCACGGCCGTGCCGCCGGCCGGCTTAGCCGGCTGCGAAGGCCTGGCCGGGGCGGCGGCCCTGGCCTGCCAAACCGCCCGGGCGGAGGCCGCCCTGGGGTTTGATCTGGTGCTGCCGGCCCAGGACGTGCCCGGGCTGGAGTTCGTGTATGCCCAGGTCAGCGATGAGCCCCTGGCCGCGACCGTGGTCTATAACGCCGTCGGCGGCGGGGCCGGCCTAGCCCTCACCCAGGGCCGCGGCCCGCTGGATCAGATCGTCTGGGAGGCGATCCCCCCGGAGGCCCTGGTCGAACAGGTGCAGGTGCATGGGCTGCCGGCGGAGTACGTGCGCGGCACGTTCGTGGTCTATGCCGGCGCCCGCGAGGCGACCTGGAACGCGGAGGCCCCCGTGCAGCGTTTGCGCTGGCGGGCGGGCGATACCTGGTTCGAGCTGCGCCTGGATGGCGGCGTGGAGGCCGTGGCGCAGCTCGACCGCGCCGGGCTGATCGCGCTGGCGGAGAGCCTGCGCTGACGGCCGGCGGCCTGGCCGCGCGGATTTCAAGCAAGCTGGCGCCGCCCGGGCGGGCGCGCCAGCTTTTTTTGTGCCAGCTTGACTCGGGAGGAGGAATGAATATAATTAGATATGTATCTCATTGATGTGGTGATCCTATGACTGAGACAAATCCGGCGCTGACCCAGTTTTTCAAGGCCCTGGCGGACGGGACCCGGCTGAAGATCGTGGGCCTGCTGGCGCGCGAGGCCCTGACCGGCGAGCAACTGGCGGCCATGCTCGGCGTGCAGCCGGCCACCATCTCGCATCATCTGGCGAAGCTGGCCGAGGCCGGCCTGGTGGAGGTGGAGGGCCAGCGCGGGCGCGAGAAACCGTACCGCCTGCGGCTGGAGGCCGTGCATGGGCTGGCCCAGTCGCTGCTGGCCCAGGGCACCCTGCCCCAGACGGCGGCCGGCGTGGACGTGGAGGCCTTTGACCGCAAGGTGGTCCGGGATTTTTCGCGGCGCGACGGATCCCTTAAGGAGATCCCGGCCCAGCAGAAGAAGCTCCAGGCCGTGCTGCGGCACATCGCCCGGAAGTTCGAGCCTGGCCAGACCTATGCCGAGAAGCACGTCAACTTCGTCCTGGCGCGCTTCCACCCGGATGTGGCCAGCCTGCGCCGGGCGCTGGTCAGCTACGGGCTGTTGGCGCGGGACAGCGAGGGACGCCAATACTGG
>JAEURL010000494.1 GCA_016789165.1 Anaerolineales bacterium
CCAGCTGGCGCGCCGTGGATCTGGGCCGGATTGGCGAGCACCTCTTTGTGCTGCGCGCCAGCCTGGGCCTGGAGACGGAATTGCTGCGCGGCACGGACCGGGCGCTGAAAGATCAGCTGGGCCAATTGGCTTACCCGCTGACGGCCTGGCAGCGCCTCAACAGCGTGCCGTTTGTGGATTACCGCATCACGATCGACGACCGCCAGGTGACCGCCCGCGGTGTCCAGTGCACGATCGCTAATTCGGCCCAGATGGGCGTCTCCGGTCTGACGTTGGCGCAAGGGGTGAGCGTGAGCGACGGCCTGCTGGACGTCATCGTCATCAGCGCCGTGGATGTTTCCGCCCTGGTCGCCATCGCCACCAGCAACCTGCTCGGGCAGGATACGGGCGTGGAGATCCAGCATTGGCAGGGCCGCACGGTGACGGTGGCGGCTGAGCCGCCGCAGGCGGTGGCGCTGGGCGGCGAGGTCATCGCCGAGACGCCGGTGACGGCCACCCTTTGGCCGGCGGCGCTGCGCGTGGTGGTGCGCGCCTGAGGCCGGCTAGCCGGCCAGCACGCGCTGGTAGAGCGCCAGGGTTTCGCGCGCGGTCTTTTCCCACGTGAAGCGCACGCTGTTCGCGCGCCCGCGCCCGATCAGGGCGGCGCGCAGGCCGCTGTCCCCCAGGGCCTGGCGCAGGGCCTCGGCCAGCGCCTCCGGCGAGTCGGGGTCCACTTTCAGCGCCGCGTCTCCGGCAATCTCCGGCAGTGAGGAGCGGTCGGAGATGACCACCGGCACCTCGCAGCCCATCGCCTCCAGCACCGGGAAGCCGAAGCCCTCGTAGTGGGAGGGCAGTACGAGCACGCCGGCCGCGCTGTACAGCTCTGGCAAATCGGCCGAGGGAAAATTCTCGAAGAAACGCAGGTGATTGGCCAGCCCCAGTTCGGCGGCCAGTTGCATGGTCTCGTCGAACAGCCAGCCCTTCAGGCCGGCCAGCACCAGCGGCGGGGCGTCCGGGGCGGCGGCCCGCAGCACGGCGTAGGCGCGCAGCAGGCCGGGCACGTTCTTGCGCGGCTCAAAGGTGCCCACGAAAAGCACAAAGCCAGCCGCCAGGTGATGGCGCGCCAGCACGGCCGCCACGGCTTCGGCCGGCCGCGGGCGGAAGTGCGGGTCCAGGCCGAGGTGGATGACCGTGATCTTCTCGGCCGGGACCCCCAGCAGTTCCACCAGGTCGGCCTTGGTGGCGTGCGAATCGGCCGCGATGGCCTGGGCGCGGCGCACCGCGGACGCGATCTGGCCGTTGTAATAGCGGCGGCTCTCGGCCGTCAGGAACTGCGGGTAGCGCAGGAAGGCCAGGTCGTGCACGGTGATGAGGTGCCGGCGCGCGCCGAAGAGCGGCGGAATGAAATCGGGCGAGTGCAGCAGGTCCAAGCGGTGCGGCCAGGCCTCGACGCTCAGGGCCAGCGTCTCCAGGCGGTGATGGGCCGGCGTCCAGCAGGCCACGCGCCGCGCCTGGGGGGAAAAGCGGGCCGTGTGGCCGCGCCGATAAAGGTGGATGTGCGTGTCGGCGGGGGCCAGCCGCGGCAGCTCCGCCGCCAGCCGGGCCGCATATTTGGCGATCCCGCCGCCGGTGTAATACGTCAATCGCAGGTCCAGACCCAGGCGCATGGGGCGATTGTAGCATCTGGGCCGGTTCGTTTCCTTCTTCAAGTCTCGGTATAATCCTTGGCACTCATCAGGAGACCGCAATGGACCTGGCCCAACTGGCAAAAACCGTCGACTGGCTGGATGGCGAGCGGCGGAAAGACAAGCAGGAAATCACGGCCTTGCAGGAGCGGCTGGCCGCCCTGGCGACCGAGAACAACACCCTGGCGCGGCGCGTCCAGCAGATGGAGTCCGCGCTGACGGCGGCCACCGCCCAACTGCAGCGCACCACCAAGATCGACGAGTTGCTGGACGCGCAGCGCAAGGATCTGGCGCGCCAGATCGACGAGCTGGAGAAGCGCCGGCTGGACGCCGAGCGGGAGGACGAGCGCCTGCGCAAGGTGGACCGGGACGGCCTAAACAAATCGCTGGGCGAGGTGCGCAAAGGCCTGGAGAACCTGCCGCGGCTGGACCGGGACCTGGAAGCGCGCAAAGAGGAAGAGGCGCGCATCGCCCGGCTGGTGGCCGAGCTGCAGAAGCGCGTCACCGACTTCACCAAGCACATTGACGACCGCAACCGCGCCGTAACCTTGGTGGAAGAGGGCCGGCGCCAGGACGCCAAGCGCATCGCCGATCTGCTGGCGGACCTGGCCGAAGTGCGCCGGCGCGTGGACGAGAACCGCGGCAAGCTCGAAGTGGTGGAAGACATCGCCCGCCGCTCCGAGGCGCGCATTGGCGAGGTGGTGCAGGCCGAGTCCGAACGGCGCCAGGCCCAGAACCAGTGGATGGAAGGCCAATCCATCCGGCACACCGAGCAGGAGCGCGCCTGGGTGGAGCTGCGCGCCCGGGTGGAAGCCTCGCTGGAGACGATGGGCGACTACGGCCGGCGCGTGAACCAGTACGCGGAAGCCAACCGCGAGATCGCCCGCTCGGCCGCCGATTTGCAGCAGGCCAGCGATCTGCTGGACCGCCGCTTGAACGAGATCACGGAATTGCAGCGCCTCTCGGATGACCGCCTGCGCCAGGATTGGGCCGCCTTCCTGGCCGACGACCAGAAGCGCTGGACCACCCACATGCTGCTGCGCGACGAGCAGTGGCGCGAGCACGACCGCGCCAACACCAAGCAACTGGAGCGGGTGGACTCGCTGGAGGAGCAGGTGGCCGAGGCCATCGCCTCGCTGCGCCACTTCCAGGAGGTGGACGCCGGCCGGCTGCAGGCGCTCCTGACCGTCATCCGCGAGATGGCGGCCGAATACGAGCAGAACTTCACCAAGGTGCGCTGAGCCGCCGCCTCGGCCTCGCCCGGAACAATCCCCATGCGCGTCATCGGCACCGCCGGCCACGTGGACCACGGCAAGTCCACCCTGGTGGAAGCCCTCACCGGCACCCATCCCGACCGCCTCAAAGAAGAGCGCGAGCGCGAGATGACCATTGACCTGGGCTTCGCCTGGTTCCAGCTGCCCGGCGGCGAGCCGGTGGGCGTCATCGACGTGCCCGGCCACCGCGACTTTATCGAGAACATGCTGGCTGGCGTGGGCGGCATCGACGCCGCGCTGTTCGTGGTGGCCGCCGACGAAGGCGTGATGCCGCAGACGCGCGAGCACCTGGCCATCCTGGACTTGCTGGCTATCCCGGCCGGCGTGATCGTCCTGACCAACACCGACCTGGTGGACGACGAGTGGCTGGCGCTGGTGACGGCCGAGGTGCGCGAGGCCGTGCGCGGGACAGTGCTCGAGCGCGCCCCGCTGCTGCCGGTCTCCGCCCGCGCCGGGCGCGGCCTGGCCGAATTGAAGGCCGCCCTGCAGGGCGTGCTGGCCGCCCAGCCGCCCCGTCCGGATCTGGGCCGGCCGCGCCTGCCCATCGACCGCGTCTTCAGCCTGACCGGTTTCGGCACCGTGGTGACCGGCACGCTGAGCGACGGTGACTTCCAGGTGGGCGAGGCGGTGGAGATCCTGCCGCCCGGCTGGCCGGCGCGCGTCCGCGGCCTGCAAACCCACAAGACCAAGCTCGAGCGGGCCGTGCCAGGCAGCCGTGTGGCCCTCAACCTGACCGGCGTGGAAGTGAGCCAGCTCCGCCGGGGAATGGTGGTGGCGCGGCCCGGCACCGTGCAGGCCACGGCCCTCTTCGACGCGCAATTCCGCCACCTGGCCGACGCGGACCGGCCGCTCAAGCACAACGCCGAAGTCAAGCTGTTTGTGGGCGCGGCGGAGGTGCCGGCCAGCGTTCGGCTGGTGGGCCGAGAGGCGCTGCCGCCGGGCGAGACGGCCTGGGTGCAGCTGGCCTGCGGCGAACCGGTGGTGGCCGCCAAGGGCCAGCGCTTCATCCTGCGCCGGCCCTCCCCGGGCGCCACGCTGGGCGGGGGGGTGGTGATGGACCCGCACCCCGGCCGGCGCTACCGCCAGCACGACCCGGCCGCTGTGGCGCGCTTGGAGACGGTGGCGCGCGGCACGCCGGGCGAGCGGCTGGCCCAGGCCCTGGATGCGCTGGGGCCGGCCCCGCTGAAGGAGGGCCTGGCCAAGGCCGGCTTTGAGGCGGCGGCGGGGCAGGCGGCGGTGGCCGAACTGCGCGCGGCCGGCGACCTGGTGGAATTGGACGGCGAAGCCGTGGTGCTGACCGGCGCCGGCTGGCAGCGGTGCCTGGCGGCCTTGCGCGGCGCCTTGGAAGGCTATCATCGCCAGTTCCCGCTGCGGGCCGGCATGCCGCGCGAGGAGCTGAAGAGCCGGCTGACGCCCACCTACGGAGCGCGGCTGACGACCAAGGTCTTCAACGCGTTGGTGGCGCGCGCGGCCGAGGCCGGCGCGGTGGCCGCGCAGGGCGCCGGGGTGCGCCTGGCCGGCCACACCGTGCAGTTCACGCCGGCCCAGCAAAGCCGCATCGACGCGCTGCTGGTTGATTTCCGGCGCGACCCTTATAACACGCCGCTGCCCAAGGACTGCGCGGCGCGCGTGGGCGACGAGGTGCTGACCGCTCTGATCGACCTGGGCCGGCTGGTGCCGATCTCGCCGGAGGTGGTCTTCCTGGCCGAGACCTACGCCGGCATGGTCGAGCAGGTCAAGGCGCACCTGCGCGCCCACGGCAAACTGACCGTGGCCGAAGTCCGGGATTTGTTCAAGACCTCGCGCAAGTATGCGCTCGGGCTGATGGAGCATCTGGACGCCATCGGCGTGACGCGGCGCGTGGGGGACGAGCGGGTGCTGCGCGGCTGAGGGCCGGCGTGGTAAACTCCCAGCCATGCAGGCGCGGCAGAGCGGCGCGATCCGTTACTTTCAATTTGAGAGCTTTGACCCTGGCCGGGTGACGCACGGCGTGTTCGGCCGGCACGGCGGCGTGAGCGGCGGCGCCTGGGCGTCGCTGAACATGTCCACCAGCGTCGGCGACAGCCGTGACAACGTGCGCGCCAACCGCGAGCGGGCCTTCGCGGCCCTGGGCCGGGCGCCGCACAGCGTGGCCGACCTGTGGCAGGTCCACTCGGCGGACGTGGTGGTGGCCGAACAGCCGCGCGATCTGAGCGTGGACGCGGCCAAGGCGGACGTGATCATCACCAATCAGCCGGCGGTGACGCTGTTCCTGCGTTTCGCCGACTGCGTCCCGGTGCTGGTGTATGACCCGCGCCGGCGGGCCGTGGCCCTGGTGCACGCCGGCTGGCGCGGCACCCTGCTGAAAGCGGCGGCGGCGGCGGTGCGGGCCCTGGCCGAGCACTACGGCTCGCGGCCGGCGGACCTGGTGGCCGGCATTGGGCCCTCCATCGGGCCGTGCCATTACGCCGTCGGCCCGGAGGTGGTGGCGCAGACGCAGGCCGCCTTCAACGGCCAGGCGGAGCAGCTGCTGCGGCCGATGGACGGGCGCACCCACCTGGATCTGTGGGCGGCCAACGCCCTGGCCCTGCGCGAGGCCGGCGTCGGCCAGGTGGAGGTGGGCGGGCTGTGCACGGCCTGCCACACCGCTGATTTCTTCTCGCACCGGGGCGAGCACGGGCAGACCGGGCGCTTCGGGGCCCTGCTCAGCCTGACATGACGACGCTGGCGGCGGCCGCGGCTGAGATCCGCGAGCGGATCGCGGCGGCGGCACGCCAGGCCGGGCGCGACCCGGCCGACGTGACGCTGGTGGCGGTCTCCAAGACGCAGCCGGCGGAGCTGGTGCGGGCGGCCGCGGAGGCCGGCCTGGCTGATTTCGGCGAGAACCGGGTGGAGGAGGCCGTGCCCAAAATGCGGGCCGTGGCGCGGGCCGGCCTGCGCTGGCACATGATCGGCCATGTGCAGAGCCGCAAGGCCCCGGACGTCATCGCGGCGGATTTCAGCCTGATCCATTCGGTGGACAGCCTGAAACTGGCCGAGCGGCTGAGCCGCTTCGCGGCGGCGGCCGGCCGGACCCAGCCGGTACTGCTGGAGTGCAACGTTTCCGGCGAGGCCGCCAAGTCTGGCTTCGCCGGCGCTGATCCGGCCGGCTGGGCGCCGCTGCTGGAAACGTTTGGCGCGCTCCTGGCGCTGCCGGGGGTGCAGGTGCGCGGGCTGATGACCATGGCCCCGTTCGGGACCGACCATGTGACGGCCCGTCCGGTGTTTGCCCGCCTGCGCGCCCTGCGCGACGCGGCGCGGGCCCGCTGGCCGCGGGCGGAGTGGGGCGCCCTCTCTATGGGGATGACGGACGATTTTGAAGGCGCCATCGCGGAGGGCGCCACGCTGGTGCGCGTCGGGCGGGCGATCTTTGGCGAGCGCGGTTGAAGGAGAAAACCTGTGGCAGAGAGTCTGTCGGCGATTATTGATATTACCGTGAACGTGCTGACGATCATCTTGTTTCTGCACGCCCTGATGTCGTTTGCCCCGCTGGATCCCTGGCACCCGGTGCGGCGCACCCTGGCGCAGATCGCGGAGCCCCTCATCCAGCCGTTCCGGAATCTGATCCCGCCGGTGGGGATGTTTGATCTATCGATCATGATCGCCATGTTCGCCATCCAGGCGGCCGGCGTCCTGCTGAAGATCATGATCGCCGCGGCGTTCTGAGGCCAGCACAGTTTACGGGAGGAACGATGACGACGTTCAAGGATGCGCGCAGCGGGGCCGCCATCACGGTGAAGGTGACGCCCAAGGCGAAGAAGACCGGGGTGGCCGGCGTGATGGACGATGGCACGCTGAAGATCCAGGTGACGGCGCCGGCCGAGGAAGGCAAGGCCAACGCCGCGCTGGTGGAGTTCCTGGCCAAGGCCCTGGGGGTCAAGACCAGCCAGGTGGAGATCGTGGCCGGGCTGAGCTCGGAGCGCAAGCTGGTCTCGCTGGTAGGCGTCTCGCCCGCGGACGTGGACGCCAAATTGGTGCCGGCTCCCAAGGAAGGCGGCCTGAAGAAGGCCGTCAAAGCCGTCACCCGGCGCGTCAGCAAGAAATAGCGGCCGGCGCGGCGGCGGGCAATGGAGGCCGGCGCCCCGCGGCGCGCGGCCTTTTTGATTCCGGGGGTTAGGCCGGCGCGTGCAAGCGCTGGCCGGAGGCGGCCGAGATGCGGGCCAGGGCGCGGTAAGCGGCGTCGCGCACCAGCGGGAACTCGGGGTCGCGCAGAGCGGTGTAAAGCGGCAGGGCCGCGGCCGGATCGCCCAGGCGGGCCAGGGCGTCGGCGGCGGCCAGCCGCGTGCCCTCCTCGCCTTCGCGCAGGGCGCGGTTGAGGACTTCCACGGCCGCCCGGCCGGGCGGCACGCCCATCCCGCGCACGGCCGCCCACGAGACCAGCCAGCCCTGCGATTCCGGGGGGGTGTAGGGCCGCGGCGTGACGTCCGGCGGCGCCTCTTTGAGCCGGTTGATGACCTCATTGGCCGCGCTGCGGACGTACCACTCCTGCTCTTGGCGCTGGCGCTCCTCCACGATCTGCAGCGCGGCCTCGCCGCCGATCTCGCCCAGGCCCAGAATGGCGGCCCGGCGCGTGGCCAGGTCCGGGTGGGCCAGGCCCTCCTTGAGCACGGCGTGGCCGGCCTCGGCGTGGCGGGCCAGCGCCTGGGCGCAGGCCTGGCGCACGCCGTCGTCGC
>JAEURL010000517.1 GCA_016789165.1 Anaerolineales bacterium
GCCGGCGTCGGTGATGTGCGCGGCCACGTAGCCGTCCCAGGCGTTGGCGCCCGCAAAGGGCCGGCCCGTCTGCACGGCCTCCACCCAGGCGTGCAGCTCGGCCACGTAGGCCTCCTGGAAGGGCGCCAGCCAATCGCTGGCCACCGGGACACCGCGGTTGCCGCGGCTGCGGACCAGGGCGGCGCCGGGCTGCCGGGTCTGGGCGGTGCCGCGCTGGCAGACCACTTCGGCCGAGACCTCGTAGCCGTACGCGGCATTAACGAACAGCTCCACCACCGCCAGCCGGCCGTCGGCCATGATCAGCTCGATCAGCAGCAGGTCACACAGCTCCGGCTGAAGCTCCGCCCGCGAGCGCAGGCCGCGCACCGACACCGCCTGCACCTCCCCGCCCAGCTGCCAGCGGGCCGAATCCAGGTCGTGGCTGGCGGAGTTGCTCAGGATCACGGCGCTGGTGGCCCCGGCCGCCGCCTGGGCGTTGCGGTGCACGCCCTTGAACAACAGCGGCTGCCCGATCTCGCCGGAGTGGGCCAACGCCCGGATGGCCAGGTGCTGTGGGTCGAAGCGGCGCATGTAGCCGACCGCGACCAGCCGGCGGCCGAGCGCGGCCTCGGCCTGCACCACGCGGCCGGCCGCCGCGGCCGTGGTGGCCAGCGGTTTCTCGCACAGCACGGGTTTGCCGGCCCGCAGGCAAGCCAGGGTCAGCTCGGCGTGGGTGTCATCGGGCGCCGCGATCACCACCGCCTCCACGCCGTCCGCCGCGATCAGCGCGGCCGGGTCGGTGAAGACGGCCGCCGGCCCGCAGGCCGCGGCCACCTGGCCGGCGCGCGCCTGATCCAGGTCATACACGCCGGCCACGCGCGCTCCGCTCACGAACCGATGCACGTTGACGGCGTGGCGCGCGCCCATGCCGCCCGTGCCGATCACGCCGACCGCCAGCGGCCGCCGCTCAGCTTGGTTTTGCATACACAGGCCTTTCTCAGGTGGTGGCCCGGCGCGGCCGGGCCGGTTACTTCACATCCGGGGTGGGCAGCATGGCGTCGCGGATGACGGCCGTCAGGTC
This sequence comes from Anaerolineales bacterium, assembly GCA_016789165.1. Lineage (GTDB taxonomy): Bacteria > Chloroflexota > Anaerolineae > Anaerolineales > UBA6663 > SpSt-583. The sequence goes on from JAEURL010000517.1 coordinate 1,061, forward strand.
GCGGTAGGAGGCGATGAAAGCCCGCAGCGTGCGGACGGTCGGGCCGAAGGTATCGAACTCCGCGGCCGTCAGCCCATCCTCGGCGTACGCCCGCCGAAAATCCGGAAAGTGCGTACATAGCGTCTCCAGCACCGCCGGCGGCACCGGGTCGTTGATCCGCTCCCTGACCTCCACGTCCGAGCCGTTGAACAGCACCTGCCACTCGTAGGGGATGGTCAGCACCACGTCGCCGCCGATCAGCTCCGACCAGTGCAGGTGGTGGCGGTAGGCCGCCGCCAGCAGGCGGGTGCGGTAGCCGCGCTGGCGGAAGAGCGGATAGGCCTTCTTGAAACACGCGATCCCGGCCCAATCCGCCACGCCCGGCGCCACCACGATCCGGTCGCGCTTCTCGAGCACGTGCAGCCAGTCGTCCAGCCGGCCGATCATCATGGTGGCGACCGGCGTCAGGGCGTCCGTCGGCCGGCCCGCCGCCGCGCGCCGCTGCAGGCCGCGCTCCACGGCCTCGGCCACGGCGATCACCTGCGGCACCGAGAAGCTGACCGTGGCGTTGATGTTCACGCCGTGATAGGTGGCCTCCTCGATGGCGGTCAGGCCGGCCTGGGTGACCGGGATCTTCACCTGCAGGTTGGGGGCGAGCGCGTCGAAATGCACGGCCTGCGCCACGATAGCGGCCGCGTCCCGGTAAAACGTCGGGTTGGTCTGGATGGAGAGCCGGCCCTTGCGCCCGGCCGCGCGCTCGAAGACGGGCCGCAGCAGCTCGGCGCCCTTGACGGCCATCGCCTCGATCAGCCCCCAGGTCACCTGGTCCTCGGTCCAGGTCGGGTGCTCGGCGATGGTCTGCCGGATCCAGTCGCGCCACAGGTGGGCTTCCTTCTTCAGCACCCCCAGCACGATGGTGGGGTTGGTGGTGGCCCCGACCGCGCCGTGCTCCAGGGCGTAGGTCAGCTCCTCGATCGAGCACGAGTCGTTCCAGTAGTCGGTGGCGGTGGTGGTCACCGTCTGGTGCAGGGGCGATTTGTACGCGGTCATCAGGACCTCCTGCCCGGCCGAGCCGGCGGCAAACGCAAGCCAGGCGGCGCGCCGCCTGGGGCTACAGATAATTCCGCTCGGTGGCGCGCCGGGCCTCCCATTCCTGGCGGGCCGCCTGGACGCTGGGCATCTCGCTCACCTCGGCCACCGGCACATCCCACCAGCTCTCGTAGCCGGGCACGCTCACGTAGCGGTCGTTGCGGATGTAGATCACGGTGGTGCGCGGGCTGGCGTGCGCGGCCTGGAGCGCGGCCGCGTACTCGGCCGCGGTCTGGCATTCGATGACGTCGGCGCCCAGGCTGCGGGCATTGGCCGGAAAGTCGAGGGCCAGGGGCCGCACCTGATCGCCGGCCGAATCGCCCACCAGCCCGCCCGCCTGGGGATGGATGAAGCGGGTGCCGAAGCCGTCTTGTCCCAGCGAGCGGCTGAGCGCGCCGATGCTCTTGAAGCCGCCGTTGTCCCACAAGCTGACGATCAGTTTCAGGCCCTCCTGCACGGCTGTGGCCAGGTCCGCCGAGAGCATCAGGTAGCTGCCGTCGCCGACCACGACGTAGACCTCGCGCTCCGGGGCCGCCAGCTTGGCGCCCAGGCCCCCGGCGATCTCGTAGCCCATGCACGAGTAGCCGTACTCCATGTGGAAGTTCTTGGGATGCCGCGCACGCCACAGCTTGTGCAGATCGCCGGGCATGCTGCCGGCGGCGTTGACCAGGATGCCGTCCGGCGCGGACCCTTCGTTGAGCAGGCCGATCAGCTCGCCCTGGCTGGGCAGCGGCGTGTGGCGCACGGCGTAGAGCCGATCCACCTCGGCCTCCCACTCGGCGTGCCGGCGCTCGGCTTCCGCCTGATAGGCCGGGTCCACGCGGTAGCCGGCCAGCAGGGGCAGCAGCTCCTCCAACGCCGCGCGCGCGTCGCCGATCAGGGGCAGGGCCTGGTGCTTGTGCGCGTCGAAGCCGGCGACGTTGAGGTTAATGAAGCGCACGGCCGGGTTCTGGAAGGCCGTCTTGGAGGCGGTGGTGAAGTCGCTGTAGCGCGTGCCGATGCCGATCACCAGGTCGGCCTCCCGCGCCAGCCGGTTGGCGGCCAGCGTGCCCGTCACGCCGAGGCCGCCCAGGCAGAGCGGGTGGTCATAGCGCAGGCTGCCCTTGCCGGCCATGGTCTCACCCACCGGCAGGCCGGTCTGGTCCACCAGCTGGCGCATGACCGCGCCGGCCTCGGCATAGATCACGCCCCCGCCGGCGACGATCAGCGGCCGGCGGCTGGCCTTGATCCAGGCCGCGGCCTGTTCCAGCGCGGCGCGGTCCGGGCGCGGCCGGCCGATGGGCCAGACGCGTTTGCGGAAGAACTCGCCCGGATAGTCGTAGGCTTCCGTCTGCACGTCCTGCGGCAGGGCCAGCGTCACGGCGCCGGTCTCGGCCGGGCTGGTGAGCACGCGCATGGCCTCCGGCAGAGCTGTGAGCAGCTGGTCCGGCCGGTTCAGGCGGTCCCAGTAGCGGCTGACCGGCTTGAAACAGTCGTTGACCGAGAGATCCTGCGAGTGCTCACTCTCCAACTGCTGGAGCACCGGGGCCACGTTGCGGCGGGCGAAGATATCGCCCGGCAGCAGCAGCACCGGCAGGCGGTTGATGGTGGCCGTGGCCGCGCCGGTGAGCATGTTGGTGGCGCCGGGGCCGATGGAGGTGGTGCAGGCCAGGGTCTGCAGGCGGTTCTTGACCCGGGCGTAGGCGATGGCGGCGTGCACCATGGCTTGCTCGTTGCGGGCCTGGTAGTAGCGGAAATCGGGGTTCTGCTGCAGGGCCTGCCCGATCCCGGCCACGTTCCCGTGCCCGAAGATGCCGAAGCAGCCGGCGAAGAAGGCGTGCTCGACGCCGTCGCGCGCCACGAACTGCTGTTTCAGAAAAGCGATCAGGGCTTGCGCCAGCGTCAGGCGCTGCGTGGGGAGGGCCATAGCGCTACCTCGGGGGAACGTCAGGCGATGGGATAAAGCGGGACGCGCGGGTCGCGGGCCCGATAACTGTCCTTGACCCAGGCATAGCGCGGGTCGTCGCTGGCGGCCAGGCTCTGGGCCGAGCCGGCCAAGGCATTGAGATAGTAGGTGGTGTAGCCGACCGGGCTGGAGACCGGGTGATAGCCCTCCGGGATCAACACCACGGCGTTGGCGCGGGCCGTCACCACGGCATCGATCGGATGGCCGGCGCGGTGCAGCGGCGACTCCGGGTCCGTGTACACGCGCTGCAGGGCGTAGCCTTCGGGCCGATCAAACTTGTAGTAGTAAATCTCGTCGAGGTCGGCCTCCACCAACCGCCCCTGCGCATCGGTCCGGTGGACATCGTGCTTGTGCGGCGGGTAGCTGGACCAATTGCCGCCGGGGGTGTAGACCTCCACCACCACCAGCCGGCTGCACGGGAAGCCGGGCGGGATGATCTGGTTGATCTGGCGGGTGGCATGGTCGCCGCCGCGGATCTCCACCGCCACGTCCGCGGGCGTGATCAGCCGCGGCGGGTGCGCCTCGGCGGCCTCCACCCAGGCCAGGGCGAACTCGGCCGCCGCCGCCGCGGTCACCGTGAACTCGGTGGCCGGCGGCAGATAGAGGGCGTAGGGCCGGCCGGCGAAGACGTGCGGCCGCTCGCCCAGATCCGCCCAGCGGCCGCGGTTCGACTCCACGGAGAGGCGGCCGCCGAGCACGATCAGGGCCAGCTCGTGGTGCTGAGTGGCCGAGGACCAGCGCCGCCCCTGGTCCAGGCGCCGGGCCTGGAAGGCGAGGGTGTCCCAGCCGGCCTGCTCCGGCGTGACCGAGACGAGCACGTCCGGATCGTCGGTTCCCCCTGGCGCGACCACGAGCGAGCGCGCCTCATACTGCCGGATGGACTTCATCGCCAGCACCTCTTCTAGCAACCGGGGCCGGTATTCAGTTGCCCACAAGCGAGACATAAGGCCAATATATCAAGCCTCATGTTCCGTGTGCACACGTGAGCACAGTATAAGGGGTGTCACTTCCGTGTCAAGCAAACTCCTGGCCGGGAGCGGGGCCGGTGGACAAGCCGCCAGCCTGCCTCCGGTCCAGAAAGGCCGCTCAGGGGGGCGGTGCCGTGGAGGCCCGCACCACCAGCTCGCCCCGGATGCTGGCCCGCTGGTCCGGGAGGGCGCCGGCCTGGGCCGCCGGGCCGGCCTCCAGGCTGGCCAGCAGCAGGTTGGCCGCGCGCACGCCCAGCTCGTGTTTGTGCTGGTGCAGGGTGGTCAGCGGGGGCGTCAGGTAGGCCGCAATGGTGATGTCGTCGAAGCCGGTCACGGACAGGTCGTGCGGCACCCGCAGGCCGGCCTGATACAGCGCGCTGTAGACGCCGACGGCCATGTTGTCGTTGTAGCACAGGAGCGCGGTCGGCCGGGCGGGCAGCGCCAGCAGCGCCTGGACGCCCTCCGCACCGCCCTGCGGCGTGCCCTGCGGCGCCAGGCGCACACTGGCCTCGTCCACGGGCAGGCCGGCGGCCTGCATCTCCTCGCGGAAACCCTGCTCGCGCTCGCGCGTCGTCCGGCCGCCCAGGGCATTGCCGAGGAATGCGATCCGGCGGTGGCCCAGCTCGATCAGGTGGCGCGTCAGCAGCCGGATGCCGTACAGGTCGTCGTTGAAGACCAGATAGGGCGAGGCGCTGGCGCCGTCGTTGTTCACCACGGCCGTCGGCAGGCCGTAGGTCTGCAGCAGCCGGCTCTGTTCCGGGCTGAACTGGGGCGCGCACAGGATGACGCCATCCACGCCGCGCTGGACCATGGCCTGCACCACCTCTTTTTCACGCTGCTTGTCGCGATGGGTGGCGGCCACAAACAGGCTGTAGCCGGCCGGGTGCAGGATGCTGTCGATGCCCTGGAGCACCTCGCTCCAGAAGGGGTCGTCGATATTGCTGACGATGACGCCCAGGGCGCGGGTCCGCCGCGTCTTCAAACCACGGGCCGTGGCGCTCGGCACGTACCCCAGGCTGGCGGCCAGCTGCTTGACCCGGGCCACCGTCTCGCTCGAAATCGCCGGGTGATCCCGCAGGGCGCGGGAGACCGTGGTGTGGGAGATGCCGGCCGCCTTGGCGATGTCTTTAATGGTAATGGCCATGTTGCCCCTGCCGCACACGTGTTCGGGCTTCACTATGGCACACGCGCCTGGCCTCGTCAAGTTTTCGGCCGCCGAAGGCCCCGGCGCCCGGCCCACAGTGCCGTAGAATCCGGGGGCCGCCCCCGCTGGCGGCCCCGGACGAGCGCCGGCGTCGGCCGCGCCGCGCCCCACCTCGCCATCCAGATCGGCACCTGATTGGGGACTCCACTCATGACTCTGCACTTTGGCACGGCCTATTACCCCGAGCATTGGCTGCACCGGCCGGAGGCCGCCGCCCAACAAGCGGCCGAGATCGAGTTGATGCGCGCCGCCGGCTTCACCGTCGCCCGCCTGGGCGAGTTCGCCTGGTCCACCCAGGAGCCGGCGCCGGGCCGCTTCAACTTCGCCTGGCTGAACGAGGCCATCGCCAACCTGGCCGCGGCCGGGATCCAGACCGTGCTCGGCACGCCCACGGCCGCGCCGCCGGCCTGGCTGGTCCAGCAGCACCCCGGCCTGCTGGCCGTGGACGAGGCCGGCCGGCGGGTGCAATTCGGCAACCGCTGCCATTACTGCGTGAACGCCCCCGAACTGCACGCGGCCGTCCGCCGCCTGGTGGCCGCGCTGGCGGCGGAGTTCGGCCCGCACCCGCACGTCATCGGCTGGCAGATCGACAACGAGTTCAACCGCGACTGCTATTGCGAGCGCTGCCAGCAGCAGTTCCGCGAGTTCCTGGCCGGCCGCTACGGCAGCCTGGCCGCGCTCAACGAGCGCTGGGCCACCGCGTACTGGAGCCAGACCTACAGCGCCTGGTCGCAGATCCCGCTGCCGATCGGGCCGCACAATCCGGGCCTGATGCTGGAGCACCGCCGCTTCGTCACCGCCAGCTACCGCCGCTTCCAGAAACTGCAGATCGACCTCCTGCGCCCGCGGCTGCGGCCGGAGGTGTGGCTCACGCACAACTTCATGCACTGGCACGCGGGCTACGACCATTACGACCTGTCCGCCGACCTGGACCTGGCCGCCTGGGATTGGTACATCGGCAGCGGCCATCTCGATTATCAGACCGCCGGCGCCGCGCATGACCTGGTGCGGGGCTACAAACGGCGCGGCTTCTGGCTGATGGAAACCCAGCCCGGCCACGTCAATTGGCGGCCCGTGAACAACGTCCTCCGGCAGGGCGAGACCCGCGCCGCCAACTGGCACGCCGTGGCCCACGGCGCCCAAGCCGTGCTGTACTGGCAGTGGCGCTCCGCCCTGGGCGGCCAGGAGCAGTATCACGGCACCCTGCTGGATCAGTCTGGCCAGCCGCGGCCGCTCTATGCGGAGGTCCAGCAGATCGGCCGCGACTTCCAAGCGGCCGGGCCGGCCCTGGCCGGCGCCGAGGGGCGCGCCTCGGTGGCCCTGCTCAACTGCTATGCCAGC
>JAEURL010000526.1 GCA_016789165.1 Anaerolineales bacterium
AGTCGCCGAAATCGTAAACCGGCAGGATGTGGACGTGCTCGAGGCGGGCGATAGCGTGGGCCTCGCGCTGGAAACGCTTGGCGAAGGTCTCGTCCTGGGCGAGGTAGTGGGGCAGGATCTTGAGGGCGACGTCCCGCTCCATGTTGAGCTGGTAGGCCTTGTAGACCGTCGCCATCCCCCCGACGCCGATTTGTTCCAGGATGCGGTACGGGCCGATTGTCCGTCCAATCAGGTCCGGCATGGCTCCCCTCCGCGCGGCCGTGGTGGGCCGTTTTCAGTCTAGCACCCCCCGGCGGCACTGTCATCGCCCGGCGCTTAATCTGTCAACTCAGGTCGGCAATCCTTTGTCAACGCCTTATCAACTGGCGCTCAAGCGTGTCAGGGGGTGGCGGGCTAATCTGAGGCCAGGATTACGCATTCGGAGGAGGATGCCATGAACGCCAAACGTTTGTCCGCGCTTGTACTTGTGTTTGCCAGCCTGCTGGCGGCCTGCGCGCCGGCTGCCACGCCCACCACCATCGGCCAGGCCCCGCTGCCCACCCAGGCGCCCTATGAGGTGGTTCAGACCCAGGTGGTGGAGGCGCCGCGCTCGGATTTCAGTGCGCCCACTTACGCGCCGGCGGCCACCCAGGCGCCGGCCTTCAACGGCGCGGGCGGCGCCCCCATCGCGCCGCCGGCCTATCCCACCCCGGCGCCCACCCAGCCGGTCGACATGTTCTTCCAGCAGTACGGCGTCAACCCGTTCGTGGACACGTATGAAGACCACCTGTCCACCTTCGCCATCGACGTGGACACCGCCGCCTACAGCCTGGCGCGCGGCTACGTCCAGGCCGGCAACCTGCCGCCGGCCGAGGCCGTGCGTGTGGAGGAGTTCGTCAACTACTTCCAGCAGGGTTACGCCAACCCGCCGGAAGTGGCCTTTGGCCTGTACGCGGACGGCGCGCCCTCGCCGTACACCAACGACGGCACCGTGATCCTGCGCTTTGGCGTCCAGGGCTACCAGGTGCCGGATTGGGAGCGCCAGCCGCTCAACCTGACCCTGGTGATCGACGTCTCCGGCTCGATGGCGGATGGCGACCGGCTGGAGCTGGTCAAGCAGTCCGTGCAGATGCTGGTGGACCGTCTGCGCCCGGCCGACAGTGTGGCGGTGGTGGCCTACAGCACCGAGGCGCGCGTGGTGCTCAACCCGGTCAACGGCGCGGAGCACCAGACCATCCTCAACGCCGTCTATAGCCTGTACCCGGAGGCCTCCACCAACGCCGAGGCCGGCCTGCAGCTGGGCTACCAGCTGGCGCAGGGCATGTACCGCCGCGAGGCCGTCAACCGCGTCATCCTGCTCTCGGATGGTGTGGCCAACGTCGGCGCCACCGGCCCGAACGCCATCCTGGAGTCGATCGGCTGGTACGCCAAGGAATACGGCATCACCCTGACCAGCGTGGGCGTGGGCATGGGCAACTTCAATGACGTCCTGCTGGAGCAGCTGGCCGACCGGGGCGACGGCAACTACGCCTACATCGACGACCTGGACGAGGCCCGCAAGCTGTTCGTGGACGACCTGGTCTCCACCCTGCAGGTGATCGCCCTGGACGCCAAGATCCAGGTGGACTTCAACAGCGACGTGGTCGCCCGCTACCGCCTGATCGGCTATGAGAACCGGGCCGTGGCGGACCAGAACTTCCGCAACGACGCCGTGGACGCCGGCGAGATCGGCGCCGGCCACACCGTGACCGCGCTGTACGCCGTGCAGCTGCGGCCGGGCGCGCCGGGCCGCATCGCCACCCTGCAGATGCGCTGGAAGGACCCGCAGACCTACGCCGTGACCGAGATCAACGGCAACGTCAACACCTGGGATCTGGCCGGCCGCTTTGAGGACGCCGCCCCCCGCTACCAGCTGGCCGTGACCGTGGCCCAGTACGCGGAGCTGCTGCGCCACAGCCCGTGGGCGGCGGGCAGCAACCTGGGCCAGGTGAGCGCCTATGCCAGCCGGCTGGCCGCGCTGCTGCCGGAGGACCGCGACGTGCAGGAGTTCGCGCAGCTGGCCTACCACGCCTGGCAGCTGGGCTGGTGATCCGGGCCACCCGCTGAAATGCAACCGGGCCGGCGGTTGGTGTGACCGCCGGCCCGGTTTTTGTTGTGGTCAGGGGGCGAGGCGCCGGCTAGGCCTCCTGGCGCAGGGCGTCCACGAACCGGCGGGCGTGATGATGGGTGAGCAGGCGCAGGGCCGCCAGGCGTTCGGCCGGCGGCTGGGCCTGGTCGTACAGCACGGACTTGAAGCGCTCGGCGGTCTCCGGCTCGCGCAGCGTGTCCAGGAAGCGATTAGCCTGGTGGCGCCACTTGCGGCCGTGCTCGATGGCCGTGGCGGTGAGGAACTCACGGCCGACGCTGGTGACCGTCAGTTGGCAGGAGCGCAGACAGTCTTCGTAGGTGTTGGGCGCGTCCGGCACGTGGTGGACCGTGGTCATGAAGTTGATCAGCAGGATTTTCACCAGGCCGCCGGCGTGCAGGTAATCCTCCCGGCCCGGCCGGTGCTCCAGGCTGCCCACGTACAACAGGTCGGCGATGTCGGCGTCGTGGAAGGCGCAGGCCAGCCAGTCGCCGGCCAGCAGCTCCGGCCGGGAGACGTCCACCAGCATCCCGGTGGTCACGGCCCGGTCGTGCAGGCTGATCTGAAACAAGCGCTCCTTGAAGTAGCTGCCGAACTGGTGGCCGATGATGGCGTCGATCAGGTGCTCCTGGTCGCCCAGGCTGAGGTGGTGAAAGCCCAGGCCGGCGTCGGCGGTCAGGATCAGGGCGCTCACCAGATGGTGCGCGGCGTCGTACTCGGGGCTGTAGCCGTCCTGCGGCAGGGCCAGCCGGCGCCGGACGCCCAGCTGCAGCAGGTCGATCTGGTTGGGCAGCAGGCGCAGTTCGCGCACGATCGGCAGCAGGCCGGCCCGGTCCGCGGGCAGCAGGGCGCGCAGGACCTCGCGCGGCACCCATTTGCCGATGTCGTGGCCGAGGGCGCAGGCCTCGATCAGGCGGTCGTCGTGCAGGGAGATGGCCGGCGGCGAGCCGGGGTTCTGGCGCTGGATCTCGACGAAGTACAGCCAGCGGGCGCGGTTGGCGACGTGGCGCAGGTGGTCAAGCTGTTCGGGGCTGTCCTGGCGCGGGCCGAGGTATTCCATGACCCGCGCGCGCAGGCGGGTGAGGAAGGCCTCCAACTCCGCTTCGGGCTCGGCCGGCGACGACAGCGATGTGAGCATCTCGGCCTGATTGTAAGCGGGCCGGCCGGCCTTGCCAACTACCGGCGCCGGCGCGCGCGGCTGGCCGCGTACAGGGCCAGCGAGGCGGCCACGGCCGCGTTCAACGATTGGACGTGGCCGGCCATCGGCAGGTAGGCGCGCAGATCGCAGCGGTCGCGCACCAGCCGGCGCAGGCCGCTGCCCTCGTTGCCCACCACCACCGCCAGCGGCCGATCCAGGTCGATCTGGTCGATGGGCTGGGCCTCCGGGCTCAGGTCCAGCCCCAGCAGCCACACCTCGCGCTGGCTCAGCCGGCGCATGGCCTCCACCAGGTTGGTCACCTGGGCGATCAGCAGGTGCTCGGTGGCGCCGGCGGCGGTGTTGACCACGGTGGGCGTCACCTCGCAGCCGCGCCGCTCCTGGATGACCACGCCGTGCACGCCCAGGGCTTCGGCGGTGCGCAGGATGGCGCCCACATTGCGCGGATCCTGCACCAGGTCCAGCAGCAGCAGGAAAGGGGGCTCGCCGCGCTCGGCGGCCCGCACCAGCAGGTCTT
>JAEURL010000543.1 GCA_016789165.1 Anaerolineales bacterium
GCCGGCGTCGAGAAGATGGTGCGGGTCTCGGTCGCGCAGAAGCGCAAGCTGACCGAGGGCGACAAGATGGCCGGCCGCCACGGCAACAAGGGCGTCATCTCCAAGGTGGTGCCCATGGCCGATATGCCCTTCCTGGCCGACGGCACCCCGGTCGACATCATCCTCAACCCGCTGGGTGTGCCGGGCCGCATGAATATCGGCCAGGTGCTGGAGACGCACCTGGGCTGGGCGGCCGAGCGCCTGGGCTTCCGGGCGGTCACGCCGGTCTTCGACGGTGCCTCCGAAGAGGAGATCGAAGCTGAGCTGGCGCGCTCCTGGCTGATCGACCGCGCCTGGGCCGACATCGCCGACCGCGCCTGGAACTGGCTCAAGGACCAGAACTACGATCCCGAGAGCCTCGAAGACGACGGCGAGGTGCGCCGGCTGTACATGGCCCAGTGGCTGCGCGGCAAGAAGTACAACCAGGATCTGCTGGCCACCAATGAGAAGTTCGCCCGGCGGGCTGCCCTGCGGGAATGGCTGCGCGACCTGGGCTACGATCCGGACACGGTGCTGATCTTCGAAGATCATGCGCTGGCGGCCTCCACCCGCAAGCCGATGGATCAGCAGATCATCGATATCTGTCTGCGGCTGTGGCTGCAGACGCACGGCCGGGACGCGGCCGCGCTGTCCGGCACGGAGCTGCGCCGGCTGACCGAGCAGGTGTCCGTGGCCACGCATGACCCGTTGCCGATCCTGGGCAAGCAGGTGCTGTATGACGGCAAGAGCGGCCAGCGCTTTGACCAGCCGGTCACCATCGGCGTGATCCATATGCTCAAGCTCGCCCACCTGGTGGAGGACAAGGTCCACGCCCGGTCCACTGGCCCGTACTCGCTGGTCACCCAGCAGCCGTTGGGCGGCAAGGCCCAGTTCGGCGGCCAGCGCTTCGGTGAGATGGAGGTCTGGGCGCTGGAGGCTTATGGCGCCGCGCACACCCTGCAGGAGATGCTGACCGTCAAGTCGGACGACGTGCAGGGCCGCGTGAAGACCTACGAGTCCATCATCAAGGGCGAGCCGATCGAGGAGCCCGGCATCCCGGCGTCGTTCCGGGTGCTGGTCAAGGAACTGCAGAGTCTGGGCCTGGTGGTGGAAGCCGTCCAGGACAACGGCGAGGTCATTCGTTTTGGCAAGGACGAGGAGAAGAGCCGTACGCCGAAACCCGGCATCGGCTTGCTGAATTTGTACGAGGAATAAGGCCGCGGCCCGGCCGGCACCTTGACGCACCGATAGCGCTGTGTTACACTTTCAGCCCTTGTGAGCCAATTCACACCATAGCGCTGCGGCGTCTGCCCGGCGCGGATAAATATTGGAAAATCGTCAGGCGAGGCCATCGCAGCAGATTGCGGTGGCCTCCCTTACTGCCCAACGCCGGAAATCGAGATCGCTGGTTTCACACTGGAGAGAACGCGTGCCGACCATCAACCAACTCGTCCGCAAAGGCCGTCAGGTTAAGAAGTCCAAGAGCAAGTCGCCGGCCCTGCAATTTTCGCTGAACACGCAGAAGCAGCGTCGGGTGGCGCAGCCCAAGGGCTCCCCGCAGAAGCGCGGCGTGTGCACGGTCGTGCGCACCCAGACGCCGAAGAAGCCGAACTCGGCGCTGCGCAAGGTGGCCCGCGTGCGCCTGACGAACGGTTTGGAAGTGACGGCCTATATCCCGGGCGAGGGGCACACCCTGCAGGAGCACTCGGTGGTGCTGGTGCGCGGCGGCCGCGTGAAAGACCTGCCGGGCGTGCGCTATCACATCGTGCGCGGCACCCTGGACACCACTGGTGTGGACGCCCGGCGCCAGGGTCGGTCCAAGTATGGCAACAAGCGGCCCAAGGAAGCCAAGGCGCCGGCCAAGAAGTAGCCGCAACCTGAGCGTCTGGGAAGTCAACGAGGAATTACGGCATGCCACGACGATATCAACCGACCAAACGGCCGCTAACCGCCGACGTGCGCTATAACAGCGCGGCCGTCCAGGAATTTATCAACCGCATGATGCACAGCGGCAAGCGCAGCACGGCGACGCGCGTCATGTACGCGGCGCTGGCGCTGGCCGGCGAGCGCGCCAAGAAGGACCCGGTGGAGGTCTTTGACGCCGCGCTGAAGAACGTCGGCCCGCTCATCGAGGTCAAGCCCCGCCGCGTTGGCGGCGCCACCTACCAGGTGCCGGTCGAGGTCAACCCCGAGCGGCGCCAGAGCCTGGCCATGCGCTGGCTCATCGCGGCGGCCCGCGCGCGCGGGGGCAAGTCGATGGCCGAGAAGCTGGCCGGGGAGTTCTTGGACGCTTCCAATAACACTGGCACAGCCATCAAGAAGCGGGAAGAGACGCACAAGATGGCCGAGGCCAACCGGGCCTTCGCCCACTACCGGTGGTAGACCCGGTCCAGGACCCAAACGGTAGCGGTTGTCAGGGAGAGTCGCGCACGGAGTAACCCCGCGCAGTGGCCTGAGACCGCGCGCGGCAAATAAGAACTGACAACCATGGCGAACGATTATCCCCTCGAGAAAGTTAGGAACATCGGCATCATCGCCCATATTGATGCCGGTAAGACGACGACCACTGAGCGCGTCCTGTTCTACACGGGCAAGACCCACCGCATTGGCTCGGTGGACGACGGCACGACCGTCACCGATTGGATGGAGCAGGAGCGCGAACGCGGCATCACCATCGTCTCGGCGGCGGTGACGGCCGAGTGGCAAGGGCACAAGATCAATCTGATCGACACCCCCGGCCACATCGACTTCACGGCCGAGGTGCAGCGCTGCCTGCGCGTGCTGGACGGCGGCGTGGTGGTCTTTGACGCCGTCCAGGGCGTCGAGCCGCAGAGCGAGACCGTCTGGCGCCAGGCGGATCGGTACGGCGTCCCGCGCATCTGTTTCATCAATAAGATGGATCGCACGGGCGCCGACTTCTATAAGTCGGTGCAGTCGATCCGTGAGCGCCTGGGCGCCAACCCGATCCCGGTCCAGATGCCGGTTGGCCAGGAATCGTCCTTCCGCGGCGTAGTTGACCTGATCGACAGCCAGGCCATCTTCTGGCTGGACGACGTGGGCCGCAAGGTGGAGACGGTCTCGGTGCCGGCCGAATTGCAGGCGGCCGTGGCCGAGGCGCGCACCAAGCTGGTCGAGGCGGTGGCCGAGCTGGACGACGACCTGACCGTCAAATACCTGGAGGGCGAGACGATCACGCCCGACGAGCTGCGCCAGGCGCTGCGCAAGGGCACGCTGGCCGGCAAGTGCAACCCGGTCTTCTGCGGAGCGGCGCTCAAGAACAAGGGCGTTCAGCCGGTGCTGGACGGGGTGGTGACCTACCTGCCGTCGCCGCTGGATATCCCGGCCGTCAAGGGCACCGACCCGGACGACGAGGAAATCGTCGAGCGCCCGACTGATCCCAAGGCCCCGCTGGCGGCCCTGGTTTTCAAGATTGTGTCCGACCCGTACGTCGGCCGGCTGGCCTATTTCCGGGTTTATTCCGGCCGGCTGTCAGCCGGCTCGAGCGTCTTGAATTCCACCAAGGGCAAGAAAGAGCGCATCAGCCGCCTGATCCGGATGTACGCGGATCGGCGCGAAGAGATCGAATATGTCGAGGCCGGCGATATCGCCGCCGTGCTGGCGCTCAAAGACACCTTCACGGGCGAGACGCTGACCGACGCGAACAAGCCCGTCGTCTTGGAGACGATCAGCTTCCCGGATCCGGTCATCGAACTGGCGGTCGAGCCCAAGACCACGGCCGACCAGGAGAAGATGAGCGAGGCCCTGCGCAAGCTGTCCGAGGAAGACCCGACCTTCCACGTTCGCTCGGACGAGGCCACCGGCCAGACCATTATCGCCGGCATGGGCGAACTGCACCTGGAGGTGCTGCTGGATCGGATGCTGCGCGAGTTCCGGGTGCAGGCCAACGTCGGCCGGCCGCGCGTGGCTTACAAAGAGTCCATCACGCGGCCCGTCGCCAAGGTGGACCTGAAATACGCCAAGCAGACCGGCGGCCACGGCCAGTACGGCCATGTGGTGCTCGCCATGGAGCCGGGCGAGCCCGGTTCGGGCATCGTCTTTGAAAACAAGATCATCGGCGGCGCCATCCCGAAAGAGTTCATCAACCCAATCGAGAAGGGCGTCCGCGAGGCCTCCGAATCCGGCGTGATCGGCGGGTATCCCGTGGTCGATATCAAGGTCACCTTGATCGACGGCTCTTCGCACGACGTTGACTCGAGCGAAATGGCCTTCAAGATCGCGGGCTCGATGGCTTTCAAAGAAGGCATGCAGAAGGGCGCGCCCGTGCTGCAAGAGCCGGTCATGAAGGTCGAAGTGATCGTGCCCGAGGAGTATATGGGCGACGTGTTGGGCGACCTATCGTCCCGGCGGGCGGCCATTGAGGGCATGGAGGCGCGGGCCAACGCCCAGGTCATCCGGTCGATGGTGCCGCTGGCCGAGATGTTTGGCTACGCCACCGATCTGCGCTCCAAGACCCAGGGGCGCGGCGTCTACACGATGGAGTTCCATCACTACCAGCAGCTGCCCGCGCACATGGCTGAAGAAGTGATGAAGGGCAGCAACAAGAAATAGCACCTGATCCAGTCGGCGGATTGCGCCAGCGCTGTGAGGCGCCGGCCGTCCGCTTTCGGAGGAGAAGACATGGCGAAGGAAAAGTTTGACCGGAGCAAGCCGCACCTGAACATTGGGACGATTGGGCACATCGACCATGGGAAGACGACGCTGACGGCGGCGATCACGAAGGTGCTGGCGCTGAAGAAGCAGGCCGAATTCCGGGCGTACGATCAGATCGACAGCGCGCCGGAGGAGAAAGCGCGCGGGATTACGATCAACATCGCGCACGTGGAGTACCAGACGGACAAGCGGCACTACGCGCACGTGGACTGTCCGGGGCACCGGGACTACATCAAGAACATGATCACAGGGGCGGCCCAGATGGACGGGGCGATCCTGGTGGTGGCGGCGCCGGACGGGCCGATGCCGCAGACGCGGGAGCACGTGCTGCTGGCGCGGCAGGTGGAAGTGCCGGCGATGGTGGTGTACCTGAACAAGGTCGACATGATG
>JAEURL010000546.1 GCA_016789165.1 Anaerolineales bacterium
GCGCACATGGACCCGTTCACGGCCGTGCCCACCCTCAGCCTGATCTGCAATGTGCGCGACCCGCTGACCGGCGAAGCCTACAGCCGCGACCCGCGCTTCATCGCCCAGAAGGCGGCCGCCTACCTGAAGAGCACCGGCATCGCCGACGTCTCCTACTGGGGTCCCGAGGCCGAGTTCTTCGTCTTTGACAAGATCCGCTACCACCAGAGCGAGTACAGCGCCAGCTACGAGATCGACTCGAACGAAGGCATCTGGAACAGCGCCGCGCACGAGGGCATCGAGGTCGGCACCAACCTGGGCCACCGCCCGCGCTGGAAGGAAGGCTACTTCCCGGTCTCGCCGGCCGATACCCTGCAGGACCTGCGCTCCGAGATGGTCTCGGTCCTGCTCTCACTGGGCATCCCCACTGAGGTGCACCACCACGAGGTGGCCACGGCCGGCCAATGCGAGATCGACATGCGCTTCGGCGAGCTGGTGGACATGGCCGACAACCTGCTGCTGTACAAGTACGTGGTGAAGAACGTCGCCCTGCGCCACGGCAAATCGGCCACCTTCATGCCCAAACCGCTGTGGGGTGATAACGGCTCCGGCATGCACGTCCACCAATCCCTGTGGCAGGGCAGCACCAACCTGTTCTACGACAAGGACGGCTACGCGCTGCTCTCGCCGACCGCCAAGTACTATATCGGCGGCTTGCTCAAACACGCGCCGGCCCTGCTGGGCATCGTGGCCCCGACCGTCAACTCGTACCACCGCCTGGTGCCCGGCTTTGAGGCCCCGGTCAACATCGCCTACTCGCGCCGCAACCGCTCGGCCGCGGTGCGCATCCCGATGTACTCCACCAACCCCAAGGCCCGCCGGCTGGAGTTCCGCTGCCCGGACCCGTCCACCAACCCGTACCTGGCGTTCTCGGCCCTGCTGCTGGCCGGCCTGGACGGCATCCAGAACAAGATCGACCCTGGCGAGCCGGCCGACTTCGACATCTTCGAGGCCCACGACCATACGCCCATCAAGCAGGTGCCCGGCTCGCTGAGCGAGTCGCTGGCCGCGCTGGAGGCGGACCACGACTTCCTGCTCAAGGGCGGGGTCTTCACGCCGGACGTGATCGAGACCTGGGTCACCATGAAGCGGACCAAGGAGATTGATCCGATCCGCCTGCGGCCGCACCCGTACGAGTTCTACCTGTACTACGACGCCTAAACACCGGCGTCGCGCGGGGCCGCGCGGCCCTAGCCGTCAGCCCCAATCTGGCGTAAAGTGAGCGGTGATCAGTGGCCGGCGCGGGAGCGCTTCCCCGCCGACCCACTGGTCACCGTTCACGCCAACCACCATGTCCACCGTCAACTGGCCGGCCGCCCTGGACCTGCTGCGGGACGCCGGGGCGCGCATCAACCGGCTCGGCCCGGACACCTCCCTCACCGAGGCCCTCCATCTGATTGCCGAGACCGTCGTCCGGCTGATTGGGCCGGGGGCGGCCGCCGTTATCTACACCTACGACGCGACGCGCGGCGTCTTTGACTCCGGCTCGCGCGTGGCCGCCGGCGAGGCGGTGCCGCTGGCCGGCGACCGGCCGCGCCCGGACGGGGTGGGGGCCCGCGCCCTGCACAGCCGCGCGCGCGTGCTCTCGTACGAGAGCGGCCTGCCATTTCACCCCCTCAAATACCAGGCCGGCATCCGCACCTCGGCCTGTTACCCGCTGCTGGTGCTGGATCAGCCGGTGGGCGCCCTGTACGTGGACTTGCGCGAGGACCGGCGTTTCACCGACGACGAACTGCGCTTGCTGGATACCTTCGTGCCGATCTCGGCCGTGGCGATCTACAACTCGCGCCAGTTCGAGGGCATCAACCGCCAGCTCCAGC
This sequence comes from Anaerolineales bacterium, assembly GCA_016789165.1. Classification (GTDB taxonomy): domain Bacteria; phylum Chloroflexota; class Anaerolineae; order Anaerolineales; family UBA6663; genus SpSt-583. The sequence goes on from JAEURL010000546.1 coordinate 1,860, forward strand.
GCAAAATCGTGGAACTGGAGCGCCTGCAGCGCGCCAGCGCCCTGATCTCGTCGCGGCCCAGCCTGAACGACACCTTGCAGGAGATCCTGTACAGCGCCCTGCAGCTTACCCACGCCGAGCACGGCTCCTTCCGGCTCCTGGAAAAGGCTACCAGCCAGCTGGTGCTGCGGGCCAGCAACCCGGCCGAGCCTTCCGATGAGGCCGCCCGCGCCATCCGCGTGGACGAGCCGACCAGCGTCATGGCCTGGGTGGCGCGCCAGCGCCGGCCGGTGCTGATCCACGATCTGCGCCAGCCGCCCTGGGCCGATTTGTACGTGCGCTTGCACCCGGCGCGGGAGATGCGCTCCGAGCTGGCCGTGCCTCTGCTGGGGCCGGGCGGCGGGCTGGAGGGCGTGCTCAACGTGGAGAGCCCGCGCGTGGCCGCCTTCGACGTCGGCCACCAGCAGGTGCTGGAGGCGCTGGCCGCGCAGGCCAGCAACGCCATCCAGGAGGCCCAGCTGCTGGCGGCCCTGGAGGCCATCACGGGCCAACTGATCAGCCGTTCGCCCACCGAGCTGCTCGGCCTGCTGATCCAGGAGGCCTGTGATCTGCTGAACGTGCCGCACAGTGTGGTCTGGGAGGCCGTGCCGGACGCCCCCGGCTGGCTGCGGGCGCGGGCCGCCAACGCGGCTGTGCCGGCCGAGTACCGGGTGGCGGTGGACGGCAGCCTGCTGGGCGAGGCCATCCGCACCGGCCGGCCGGCCTACAGCGCGGACCTGCGCACCGATCCGCGCATCCGCAACCGCAAACTGGTCCACAGCCGGCGCTGGGTCAGCGCCCTGATCGTGCCGCTCGTCAACCGGGCCGGCGCCGCGCTGGGCGCCTTTGGCGCCTACACCACCGAGGCGCGCGCTTTTTCGGACTGGGAAACGCGTCTGCTGGCGGCCCTGGCCAACCATGCCGCCGTGGCTTTTCAGCAGGCGGAGGCCCTGGCCCAGGTGAAGCAGGCCCAGGAGCGCCAGGCCGTGGCCGAGACCTTCGCCGTGCTGGGGGATGTGGCCGCCAACCTGCTGCACCGCGTGAACAACCTGGTGGGCGTCATCCCGCAGCTGACCGAGGGCCTGCGCGAGAAGCACCCCAGCGTGCAGACCGACCCGGCCGCCGCCAAGAAGCTGGCCGATATTGAGGCCAGCGCCCGCGCGGCCATGGCGGCGGCCCGCGAGACCGTGTCTTTCCTGCGGCCCTTTCAGCTTGGGCCGGTGAGCGTCAAGCGCTGTTTCCAGGCGGCCCTGGCCCAGGTGACGCAGCCGGCCGCGATCAAGATTACGGCCAGCAGCCTGGGGCGGCTGCCGCCCGTGCGGGCCGGCGAGGAGCAGCTGCGCTGGGTGCTGGTCAACTTGCTGGAGAACGCCTTCGATGCCCTGGGCGACCAGCCCGGCCAGATCCGGCTGCGCGGCCGGCTGGTGGCCGACGCCCTCGACGCCCGCCGGCGCTGGGTGGAGCTGATCCTGGCCGACAGCGGCCCGGGCGTGCCGCCCGAGCTGCGCGAACGGATCTTCGACGCCAGCTTTTCAACCAAAAATTCCGGCCGCAAACTGGGATTTGGCCTATGGTGGGTAAAATCCTGGGTGCAGCGCTTCGGCGGCAGCATCGCGCTGGCGCAGGCGGAGAACGCCTTCGTCATCCGGCTGCCCGTGGCCGAAGCGGCCGATCAAGAAGCCGCCGCGGCCGGGAGCCGCGGCTGATGAGGATAACCGCATGTCTGCTTTGCCCGTTTTAGTTGTGGAAGACAACGCCCAGTGGCGCGACCTGTACGCCGAGCTGCTGCCGCCGCCCGAGTTCGCCCTGCACTTCGCGGCCAGCTACGCCGAGGCGCGCGGCGAGCTGCAGCGCAGCACCTTCAGCGTGGCCATTGTGGACCTCAACCTGGCCAGCTCCGAGGCGCGCCAGGAGAACCGCGACGGCTACCGGCTGCTGCAGGCGGCGCGCCAGAAGGGCGTGGCCGCCATCGTCGTCAGCGGCATGGACGAGCCCGAGGAAGTGGACCGGGCCTACGAAGAGCACGGCGTCTTCGCCTTCGTTGAGAAGGCCCTGTTTGACCGGCGCGCCTTCGCGCGGCTGGTGGGCGAAGCGGCCCGGGCGCCGGCCGCCGTGGAGGCCGCCGTGCCGGCCGGCTCGGTCCTGGCCGAGCTGACCGACCGCGAGCGGGAGGTGCTGGGGCTGATGGCCCAGGGCCGCACTAACCGCCAGATCAGCGAGGTCCTGCTGATCACGCCCAACACCGTCAAGAAGCATGTCGATCACATTCTGCAGAAGCTGCGCGTCAACAACCGCGCCGGCGCGGTGGCCGTGGCCCTGCAGTCCGGCCTGACGCCGCCCAAGCCGCCGGCCGAGGACGCCGCCGGCCAGTGACGGCGGTCCTCGTGCGGGTTGCCTGAAAATTGGGCCGCGGCTCTCTCGCGGGGGATGGCCTGAAAGGGTGTTTGGGCCGCCGCGGCGTTTTGCTATAGTGACGCCAGAGAGAACAAAAGGATAAGCCTCCTGAGTGGGATGTGGGCCTGGACGCCCTCGGTGACGCGCAAGCGCTGCCGGGGGCGTCCTCGCGTTTAAGAGGCCAGCCATGCTGATTGCACTCCTGGTTTTCACCATTGCCTATGCCGCCATCGCCAGTGAGCGGCTGCCGCGTCACTGGGTGGCCCTGGCCGGCGGCGGCCTGCTGGTGCTGTTCGGCGTGCTCAGCCCGCTGGAGGCGCTCAGCTACATCAACTGGGAGACCCTGGGCCTGCTGGCCGGGATGTTCATCCTGGTCTCCATCCTGCAGGAGGCCGGCTTCTTCACCTGGCTGGCCATGACGGCGGTCCGGCGCGTCAACTACCACCCGACCTACCTGTTCGTGGCCCTGCTGGTGCTGGCGGCCGGCCTGGCCATGTGGATGGACAGCATCACGGTCATGCTCTTCCTCTCGGCCCTGACGCTCCAGCTCTGCCGGCTGCTCAAGCTGGACCCGGTGACCGTCATCATCGCCGAGGTCTGCGCCGCCAACACCGGCGGCTCGGCCACCCTGGTGGGCGACCCGCCCAACGTGATTCTGGGCACGACCCTGGGGTTCAACTTCGCCGATTTCGTCACCCACACCGGGCCGGTCTCGGCCCTGGCCGCCGTGGCCCTGCTGGGCGTCTTCTACTGGGTCAACCGGCGCACCCTGCGGGACGCGCACGCCGCCCTGACCGAGGCGACCGTGCGTGAGATCGAGGCCCTGCACCAGGACCCGCTGCACGCGCAGCTGACGCGCCTGGGCCTGGCCGGCTTCGGGGCGGCCGTGGCCTTGCTGGTCAGCCATCACTGGCTGAGCGAAGCCACCGGCCTGCCGATCACGGCGGCGGCCTCGGCGCTGGTGCCGGCCGGCCTGGCGGTGGCGGCCATGCCGCACGTGGACCGCGGGCGGGTCTTTCGCAAGCTGCTCAAGGAAGACAGCGAGAGCCTGCTCTTTTTCGCCGGCCTGTTTGTGCTGATCGGCGGCCTGGAGAAGGCGCGCGTCTTCGAGGTCCTGGCCGAGTCGCTGGCGACCCTGGCGGGCCGCAACCCGGCCGGCCTGGTGATGGCCCTGCACTGGGGGCCGGGCGTGCTGAGCGGGATTGTGGACAACGTGCCGCTGGCCCTGGCGATGAGCTACGTGCTCCGCGACCTGGCCGCCCACCCGGAGATGCCGGCCCTGGCGCTGATGGTCTGGTCGCTGGCCCTGGGCGTCAACATGGGCGGCAACCTGACGCCCATCGGGGCCTCGGCCAACGTGGTGGCTTACGCTTACCTGGAGCGCCATCACGGCCCCATCGGCTGGAAGCGCTGGCTGGTGATCGCCGTGCCGCCGACCCTGGTCACGATGGTGCTGGCCTCGACGCTGGTGATGCTCAAAGGACAGTGGGGCTGGTATTGAAGCCCGCCGGCGCCCCCGCTGTCCGCGGGACCAGCCGCCGGCCTAATTGAAGAGCACCTCTCGCAAGAGAGCGGGCCAGGACGCCCGAACCGGCACGCCGTGGCCGGCCGGGCGTCTTTTATTTTATTCGTAGATAGGATGCAAGGAGGTAAAGATGAAAACGACGTGGTGGCACCGGGCCGGGCGGCTGGCGCCGGCGGCCCTGGCGGTTCTAGTGCTGGCGCTGGCGGCTGCGCGGCCGGCCTTCGCCCAGGGCGATGACCCGGTTCAGGCGGTCACCACCGCCCTGAATATCATGTGGATGCTGCTGGGCGGCTTCCTGGTCTTCTTCATGCAGGCCGGCTTCGCCCTGGTGGAGGCCGGCTTTACGCGCAACAAGAACGTGGCCCACACCATGCTGATGAACATGATGGTGTTCTGTATCGGCGCCATCGGCTACTTCGTCTGCGGCTTCGCCTTCCAGTTCGGCGGCGTCAACTTCGCCTGGCCGGAGGTGACCACGGCCGGCGCGGTGGCCGGCGCCTGGGCGCACTCGCCCGTCACCCTGGGCGATTGGGCCGGCCAACTGGCCACGCCGCTGCTGAAGATCGGCGAGCAGATCGGCCTGGTGGGCGGCAGCGGCTTCCTGCTGCTGGGCGTCGGGGCCAACACCGGCATCCTGGCCTTCTTCCTGTTCCAGATGGTCTTCATGGACACGGCCGCCACCATCCCCACCGGCTCAATGGCCGAGCGCCTGAAGTTCTCGGGCTTCGTGCTGATGAGCCTGTGGGTGAGCATGATCATCTACCCGATCGTGGCCGGCTGGGTGTGGGGCGGCGGCTGGCTCCAGAATCTGGGCCGGATCGCGGGCCTGGGCAACGGCGCCGTGGACTTCGCCGGCTCCGGCCCCGTGCACCTGATCGGCGGCGCGGTGGCTCTGGCCGGCGCCATCGTCATCGGCCCGCGCATCGGCCGGTTCAACAAGGACGGCTCGGCCAACAGCATTCCGGGCCACAACCTGCCGATGGGCGTGCTCGGCACCATCATCCTGTTCTTCGGCTGGTTCGGCTTCAATCCCGGCTCGTCGCTGGGCTTCGTGGGCGGCTTCGGCGAATTGGCCACCAACGCCGCGGTCAATACGCTGCTGGCCGGCGCCTTCGGCGGCTGCGCGGCCATGACCTATATGTGGCTGCTCGGCCCCACCAAGAAGCCGGACCCGGGCATGTCGGTCAACGGCGTCCTGGCCGGCCTGGTGGCCATCACCGCGCCGTGCGCGTTCGTGGACCCCCTCGGCGCGGGCGTCATCGGCACGGTGGCCGGCGTGCTGGTCTGCCTGGCCTCCGTCTGGCTGGAGAAGGCCCGGATCGACGACCCGGTGGGCGCGGTGCCCGTGCACTTCGTCAACGGCTTGTGGGGCGTGCTGGCCGTCGGCATCTTCGCCAACGGCAATCCCAACTCGGCCGGCTGGAACGGCATGAGCTCGGCGGTCACTGGCCTGGTGGCCGGCGGCACCACCCAGATCGTGGCGCAAATCGCTGAAGCGGCGGCCGTCGCCGGCACGGTCTTCGCCGGCTCCTATCTGTTCTTCAAGATACTGGCCGCCGTGGGCCTGCTGCGCGTCTCGGCGGAGGTGGAGCTGCAGGGCCTGGACCTGCCCGAGATGGGCGCCGAGGGCTATCCCAAGGACTGGGAGCCGGCGGAAGAGGCGGCGGCCGAGGCGCTGCGCGGCGGGCCGGCTGGTCTGCCAGCCGGTTTGCCGGCCGGCGCCGCGGACTGAACGCTCCGCAAGATCAGAATTTCACAAGCCGGGCCGCTGGCGTTCCTGCGCTGGCGGCCCGGCTTCGATTCTTAACAATGGCGCGGCCCAAAATCTGTAGGACGTGAACTAACCTTAAAGGGGAGGGCGCGCAAAATGGCCCCGTCCGGTGGCGACAGAGTGGGTCCGCTTCCGTAAACTGCCCGATATACCAGCCGGGCCTGGACAACCAGACATCGCCCCGTTCGGGAGGTCCCACGATGGACAGCGTGCCTCAGTCCCCCTTCACACCCCGGTTTGAGCGGGGCAATTGCGGCATTGGCTTTGTGGCGGACCAGTATGGCCGGGCCAGCCACACGATCTTGCGCCAGGCGCTGGAGGCCCTGATCCGCCTGGAACACCGCGGCGCCAAGGCCGACGACGCGGCCACGGGCGACGGGGCCGGCGTGCTGACCCCGCTGCCGCGCGCCCTGTTTGCGCGCGAGGCCGAGCGGCTGACGGGCCAGGCCGTGGACCCGGACCGGCTGGGGGTGGGGGCCTTCTTCTTCCAGCCCGGCACCGAGGCGGCCTGTCAGGCGCTGGTCGAGGCGGCCTGTCAGGCCCAGGGCCTGCGCCTGCTGTGTTGGCGCGAGGTGCCCAGCCAGCCGGCCGCCCTGGGGGAGCGCGCCCGCGCCACCCAGCCCGTCATCCAGCACGCCATTCTCACCCCCGCCGCGTCCCTGTCCCCCCTCCAGTTTGAGCACGCCCTGTATCTGGCCCGCAAAGAATTCGAGCGCCGCGCCCGCCTGCCGTACGGGGCGTACGTGCCGTCGCTTTCGGCGCGCACCATCGTCTACAAAGGCCTGTTCAACGCGCCGCAGCTGGCGGCCTTCTACTCGGACCTGCGCGACCCTGATTACGCGGTGGCTATCGCGGTCTTCCACCAGCGCTACAGCACCAATACACTGCCCACCTGGCAGCGCGCCCAGCCCTTCCGGGTGCTGTGTCACAACGGCGAGATCAACACCCTGCAGGGCAACGTCAACTGGATGCTGGCCCGTGAGCCGCTCTTGGAGTTCACGGAGTTGGCCGGCCTGGAACACGCCGAGAACGCCCAGGAGCTGGGCGGCGTCCTGCGGCCGATTGTCGATCAGGATGGCAGCGACTCGGCCATGCTGGACAACGTGGCCGAGCTGCTGACCCTGGGCGGCCGGCAGCTGCACCACGCCGTGACCATGCTGGTGCCGCCGGCCTGGGAAAAGCTGCCGGATCTGCCGGAGGCGGTGCGCGATTTTTACGAATACCACACCTGTCTGACCGAGCCCTGGGACGGGCCGGCCGCCCTGGTGTTCACCGACGGCACACTGGCCGGCGCGGCCCTGGACCGCAACGGCCTGCGCCCGTGCCGCTACGTCATCACCGAGGACGGCCTGGTGGTGGCCGGCTCGGAGGCCGGCATTGTGCCCGTGGACGAGGCGCGCGTGCAGCACAAGGGCAAGCTTGGGCCGGGCCAGATGCTGGTGGTGGATACCGCCCGCGGCCTGGTGCTGCGCGACGGCCAGGCCAAAGGCGAGCTGGCCGTCCGCCGGCCGTACGGGGCCTGGGTGCGGCGCGGGGTGCGGCGGCCGGGACATGACGACCGGCCACGGACGGCCGACGAAGGAACGTCCGTGGTCCGGCGTCCGGCGTCCATCGTCCAAAGTCAGGCCGCCTTCGGCTACACCAGCGAGGAGCTGGTGATGGTCCTGCGCCCGATGATCGAGACCGGGGTGGAGGCCATCGGCTCAATGGGCGACGACACGCCCAGCGCCGTGCTGTCCGAGAAGCCCCGGCCGCTCTTCGGCTACTTCCGCCAGCGCTTCGCCGAGGTAACCAACCCGCCCATCGACCCGCTGCGCGAAACCCTGGTCATGTCGCTCAAGGTTCGGCTGGGGGCGCGCCGCAACTTCCTGGCCGAGACGGCCGGGCAGGCCGAGCTGCTGGAGCTGGACACGCCTTTCCTGACCCAGGCCGGCCTGGACGGCCTGCTGGCCGACGCGCACCTGCGGCCGGCCACACTGTCCACGCTCTATCCGGCCGAGGCGGGCGGGGCCGGCCTGCGCCAGGCGCTGGACCAGCTGTGCGCCGCGGCCGCGGCCGCGGTGCAGGCCGGGACCGAGGTGCTGGTGCTGAGCGATCGCGGCCTGGACGCCGGGCAGGCCTTTATCCCCTGCCTGCTGGCGCTCGGCGCCGTCCACAACCACCTGCTGCGGCATGATCTGCGCACGCGCGTGGACTTCGTCATCGACAGCGGCGAGCCGCGGGACGTCCATCACTTCGCCTGCCTGATCGGCTACGGCGCGGCCGCCATCCACCCCTACCTGGCCCTGGCCACGGCCCTGGAGCTGGACCGCGGCGCCAACCCGCCGGCCGAGGTGGCGCACCGCTACTTCCACGCCGCCGAGCACGGCCTGCTCAAGATCATGTCCAAGATGGGCGTCAGCACCGTGGACGCCTACTGCGGCGCGCAGATCTTCGAGATCATCGGCCTTGGGCCCGAGGTGGTGGCGGCCTGTTTCGCCGGCACGCCCGCGCACCTGGGCGGCCTGGATTGGGACGGCGTAGCCGCCATCGGCGCGCGCTGGCATGCGGCCGCCTTCCAGGGCGATAAGCCCGCCCTGGACAGCCCCGGCTTCTACAAGTTCAAGCGCGAGGGCGAGCGGCACGCCTACAGCCCCACGATTGTGCGCGCCCTGCACGAAGCCGTCCGCTCCCCCGGCGCCCTGAACGGCGGCTGGGAGGCCGGCTATGCGGCCTACCAACGCTACAGCCAGCTGCAGCACGACCGCGCGCCGGTGGACCTCCGTGACCTGCTGGACCTCCAGCCGGCCTCCGCCCCGCGCCCGTTGCGCGAAGTGGAGCCGGCGCGGCTGATCCTGGCGCGCTTCTCCACGGCCGCCATGTCGTTTGGCGCGCTCTCGCGCGAGGCCAATGAGACCCTGGCCGTGGCCATGAACCGGCTGGGCGCGTTGAGCAACTCCGGCGAGGGCGGCAAGGACCCGGCCCGCTACAACACCGCCGCGGACGACCGCATCAAGCAGGTGGCCTCGGCCCGCTTCGGCGTGACGGCCGCCTACCTGGCGGCCGCCGACGAGCTGCAGATCAAGATGGCCCAGGGCTCCAAGCCCGGCGAAGGCGGCCAACTGCCCGGCCACAAAGTGACGGCCGAGATCGCGGCCGTGCGCCACGCCACGGCCGGCCTGACGCTCATCTCGCCGCCGCCGCACCACGACATTTACAGCATCGAAGATCTGGCCCAGCTGATCTACGACCTGCGCCAGGTCAACCCGACCGCCAAGATCTCGGTCAAGCTGGTGGCCCAGGCCGGCGTGGGCACCATCGCCGCCGGGGTGGCCAAGGCCGGCGCCGATATCATCCTGATCAGCGGCAACGCCGGGGGCACCGGCGCCTCGCCGCTCAGCAGCATCAAGCACGCCGGCGCGCCCTGGGAGCTGGGGCTGGCCGAGGCCCAGCACATGCTCATCGCCAGCGGCCTGCGCGGGCGGGTGCGGCTGCGCGCCGACGGCGGCCTGCGCACCGGGCGCGACGTGGTGCTGGCGGCGCTGCTGGGCGCGGACGAGTTCTCGTTCGGCACGGCGGCCGTGGTGGCCGAGGGCTGCCTGATGGCCCGCGCCTGCCACCTTAACACCTGTCCGGCCGGCATCGCCACCCAGAAGCCCGAGCTGCGCGCCAAGTTCGAGGGCACGCCCGAACAGGTGATGGCTTTCTTCCTGTACGTGGCCGAGGAAGTGCGGGAGCTGCTGTCCGCGCTGGGCGCCGGCTCGCTGGACGACATCATCGGCCGGGTGGACCTGCTGCGCCAGGTGCGGGCCGGCCGCACGCCGGCCGAGCGCCTGGACCTGACGGCCCTGCTGAGCCCGCCGCCGCTGGTCCCCGGAGCCGCCGGCGAACGGGGGCTTGGCCCGCGCCGCTACAAGGGCGAGCCCAACCAGGTGCCCACCACCTCGCCGCTCAACGACCAACTGGTGCAGGACTTCGACCGGCTGGGGGACCCCCTGGGCGGGGGCCGGGCCGGCAGCGGCCAGCTGTTCTATGTCATAGCCAACAGCGACCGGACTTTCGGCGCCAAGCTCTCGGGCGAACTGACCCGCAGGGTGGGCGAGGCCGGGCTGCGGCGCCCGGTGGACGTGCGCCTGCGCGGCGTGGCCGGCCAATCCCTGGGCGCCTTCGCCGTGCGCGGCTTGCACCTGACCCTATGCGGCGAGGCCAACGACTACGTGGGCAAAGGCCTGAGCGGCGGCCGGATTGTGGTCTACCCGCCCTCCGGCGCGGAGCTGGCCCAGCCCCTGAACGTGCCGCCCGTCCCGGTGGAGACCGAGGCCGGCGACCTGCGCGACACCTGGGGTTTCGTGCTGGCCGGCAACACTTGTCTGTACGGGGCGACGAGCGGCGAGGTCTACATCGCCGGCCGGGCCGGCGAGCGCTTCGGGGTGCGCAACAGCGGCGCCGACGCGGTGGTGGAGGGCGTGGGCGACCACGGCTGCGAGTACATGACCGGCGGCACCGTGGTGGTGCTGGGCGCCATCGGCTACAACTTCGGCGCTGGGATGACGGGCGGCACCGCCTACATCCTGGATGATGGCTGGTCCCTGCCGCGCCTCAACCGCGAACTGGTGGACGTCGTGGCGCCCTCGGCCGAAGACCTGGCCGACGTGCGCGGACGGGTGGAGCAGCACGTGGCCCTGACGCGCAGCCTGGTGGGCAAGGCCCTGCTGGCCAACTGGGCCGACGGCCGCCGCCACTTCCTCAAGATCGTGCCCACGGGCCGGCTGGCCGCCGCTGGGCCGGAGCCGGCCGTCGTCGCGGCGCCGGCGGCCGCCTAGCGCTGCGGCCG
>JAEURL010000559.1 GCA_016789165.1 Anaerolineales bacterium
CAGTTGGGCGGCAACCCGTACGACAACGCCAGCCGCTGGTACTTCGGTTCGAGCAGCGATTGGCGGCTCAACAGTCAGGTCCAACGCTTCCGGGCGGATGCCGCCGCCCTGACGGCCATGCTGCCGTATGAGACAAGCGGCCGGCTGACACGGCCGCTCGTGACCCTGCACACTACGGGGGATGAAATCGTGCCGTTCTGGCACGAAGTGCAGTACTTCGGCAAGCTGCGCCTCTCGGGCGCCGGCCGCTTCCTGCCCATCCCGGTCTTCCGCTACGGCCACTGCGCTTTCCAGCCGGCGGAGATCCAGGTGGCCTTCGCCATCCTGGTGGCCCAGGTCACGGGCCGGATGCCGGCCCTGCCGGCCGAGGCCGCCCAGGCCCAGGCCGAGTTGCAGATTGCGGAATTCCAGCAGCTCTATCTGCCGCTGGTCCAAACCGGCGATTGAGTTCAGCCCGGCGGCCAGACGGCTTAACGCCAACGCGGGCGCAGAGGTCAACCTCGCGCCCGCGTTGCTCGTCTGGCGCCCGCGCCCGTCACTGATGCTGGGTTAGGCTGAACCAGTTGCCGCAGCCGTCCTTGAACAGCGCCTCCACGCCATACGGGCGCTCCTGTGGCGGCTGGATAAACTCCACCCCTTTGGCGCACAGGTCCGCGTAAGTCCTCTGGCAATCGTCCGTCTCAAACACCCCGCCGCCCATCAGGCCCTGCTCCAACACCGCCCGCAGGTGGCCCACCGTGGCCGCATCCATCATCCCGCCAAAGGCGCGGGCCTCGTACAGGATCAGTTCGATCTCCGGCTGGTTTGGCGGTCCAACGGTCAGCCAGCGGAAGCCGCCCTCCAGCGGGAAGTCGGTACGCACCTCGAAGCCGAGCTTGTGCGTGTAGAACTCAAGGGCGCGGGCCTGATCCAAGACGTACAGCGTGGCGTGCGACAGCTTCGTGATCATCTCCACCCTCTGAAGGCTATTGGGGCAACCCTTTGACCCAGGCTGGCTGCGCCAGGCTGACCTCCGGCTGGCCGGCCAGCAGCGGGCCGGCCTCTTTCATGTAATCCCAGAACCAGGGCTGCTGCCCGGCCTGCTCAAAGGCCTCGCGGCTGGCATAGAGCTCGAACAAGTAGAACGTGTCAGGGTCGGTTTCGTCGAGGCAGAACGCCGCCGCCGCCTGCCCCTGGTTCTGGGCAGCGCGCGGCGCCAGGTGTTTCTCGAATAACTGGTAGCCGGCCGCACGCTGGCCGGGCTGGGTGCGGGTCTTAATGAGGATGGCGAGCTTGCTCATGATCAGTGGCCTCCATGGGTCAGGTGGGATTCTGCCCGCAGGATAACCGACACCCGAGCCGATGTCTTCTCGAAAATTGCGCGCTCACGGGGCGAGGCGCTCCGGCGCGACGCCCGCCATCTGCAGAAAACAGGCCGGGATAAAGCCGCGGCGCGCGGCCAGGCGCGCCCGGTAGCGCTGCGGTGATTGGCCGACCAGCCGGGTGAACAATGTGCTGAACGAGCCCAGGCTCTGAAAGCCGACTTCCAGGCAGACTTCCGTCACGGTCAGCTGGCCGGCCGCCAGCAGGGTCTTGGCCCGCTCGATCCGCCGGCGCATCAGGTATTGGTGCGGAGTTTGGCCAAAGGCGCGCCGGAAGAGGCGAATGAAGTGGTAACGCGAGAAGTGGGCCTGGCGCGCCACTGCTTCCAGGTCCAGCGGCTGGGCGTAGCAAGTGTCGAGCAAGGCCCGGGCACGCGCCAGGCGGCGGGCGGGGCCCCAGGCACGGTGCGGGGGAGGCCAAAAAGTAAGCATGCGCTGGGCGGCGACCAGAACAGGATCGAGTGACATACTCGCCGAGCCCCAGCCAGGTTCGACGGCGGCCCAGGCGGGCATAGTATAATCACGTTATGCTCACTTTGGCTGAAATCGAGCATATTGCGGGGCTGGCACGTCTGCGCCTGACAGAGGCCGAGCAGGCCCTCTACCGCGAACAGCTCTCCGCCGTGTTGGACTATATGGCCAAGCTCCGCGAGTTGGACACCGCCCACATCGAACCGACCGCCGCCGTGCTGCCGCTGCGCAGCGTGCTGCGCCCGGACGAGGCGCGGCCGGCGCTCCCGCTGGCTGAGCTGCTCGCCAACGCCCCCTCCGCCGAGGCCGGCATGTTCCGCGTGCCGCCCGTGCTGGAGTGAGCGGGCCGGCCGGCGCCCCCTCTGCCGCCATGCCCTTGACCGACCTGACCCTGCTGGAGGCCGCCGCCCGGCTCCGCGCCGGCGACTTGAGCAGCCGCGAGCTGACGGAGGCCTGCCTGGAGCGGATCGCCGCGCTCGATCCCCAACTGCAAACCTTCCTCACCGTCCTGGACGAGCCGGCGCGCGCCGCCGCCCAGGCCGCCGACGAGCGGCTGATCGCCTGGCGGCGGTCGCCCGCGGATCCGCTGCCGCCTCTGACGGGTGTCCCGCTCGCGCTGAAGGACGTGCTCTGCCTGCGCGGCGCGCGCACCACGGCCGGCTCGCGCATCTTGGAGAACTTCGTCGCCCCGTACACGGCTACGGCCGTGCAGCGGCTGCTGGACGCCGGCGCGGTGGTGCTGGGCAAGACCAACTGCGACGAGTTCGCCATGGGCTCGTCCACCGAGAACTCCGGCTTTTTCCCCACCCGCAACCCGTGGGACACCGCGCGCGTGCCCGGCGGCTCCTCCGGCGGGAGCGCCGCCGCCGTGGCCGCCGGCCTGTGCCTGGGCGCGCTCGGCTCGGATACTGGGGGCAGCGTCCGCCAGCCGGCCAGCTTTTGCGGGGTGGTCGGGCTGAAAACCAGCTACGGGCGCGTCAGCCGTTACGGCCTGATCGCCTATGGCTCGTCGCTGGACTCGATTGGTCCGCTGGCCCGCCGCGTGGCCGACGCCGCCGAGCTCTTCCGGCTGATCGCCGGCCACGACCCCCTGGACGCCACTTCGATGCCCACGCCGGTGCCGGACCTGGCCGCCTGGCCGCGCGACCTGCGCGGCGTCCGGGTGGGCGTGCCGCGCGAGTATTTCCTCCCCGGTATGCAGCCCGAGGTGGAGCAGGCCGTGCGCGCCGCCGTGGCCCAGTTGGGCCAGCTGGGCGCCAGCGTGGCCGAGGTGAGCCTGCCGCACACCGCCTACGCGGTGCCGGTGTATTACCTGATCGCGCCGGCGGAGGCCTCCGCCAACCTGGCCCGCTTCGACGGCGTGCGCTATGGCCCGCGCGCGGCCGACGGAACGCTGTGGGAGGTCTTCGAGGCCACGCGCGGCGCGCGCTTCGGGGCCGAGGTCAAGCGCCGCATCATGCTCGGCACCTACGCCCTCTC
>JAEURL010000574.1 GCA_016789165.1 Anaerolineales bacterium
GCTGGTCGATCCCAACGGCCCGTGGAAGGCCCACCCGGACGAGCCGCGCCTGCTCATCCCGCGCGCCGCCGACGGCTCGGACAGCGGCCCGTATTACCGGGTGCTCCCCGAAGGGCGCCTCCGCAACTACGACGGCGTGCAGATCAAGGTGGCGCCCAAGCCGGAGGGCCTGGACCTCAACCGCAACTTCCCATTGGAGTGGACGGTGGAGAGCGAACAGCCCGGCGCCGGCCCCTATCCCGCCAGCGAGCCGGAGGTGCGCGCCGCCGTCCAGTTCATCGTGGACCACCCCAACATCACGGGCGCCATCACCTTTCACACCTGGAGCGGCGTTTACCTGCGCCCGTACGGCGCCCGCGCCGACGAGACCTTCCCGGCCGAGGACCTGTGGACCTTCCAGGAGATCGGCAAGCAGGCCACCAAGCTCACCGGCTACCCGGCCATCTCGGTTTATCACGAGTTCCGCTATCATCCCAAGGAAACCATCAAGGGCGTCTTCGACGACTGGCTGTACGACCACCTGGGGTTGTACGCCTGGACGTGCGAGTTGTGGAGCCCGCAGAAGCAGGCCGGCATCGACCTGACGACCGGCCCGGACGGCAAGGGCGGCTCACGCCACATCGAATGGTCGCGCCTCCACCCGGTGGAGGAGGACTTGAAGATGCTCAAGTGGAGCGACGAGGCCCTGGCCGGCCGCGGCTTCGTCAAGTGGTATCCGTTTGAGCACCCGCAGCTTGGCCCCGTGGAGCTGGGCGGCTGGGATTTGGAATACGCCTTCCGCAACCCGCCTCCGCCGCTGCTGGAGCGCGAGATTGCCCCGCACGCCGATTTCGTCGTCTGGCACGCCCTGATCTCGCCGCTGCTGGAGTTCCAGTCCGTGGCCGTGACGCCGGTGGGGGAGGCCCTTTATCACCTGCGCGCCGTGGTCCACAACACCGGCTGGCTGCCGACGGCGGTCACCGCCCGCGCCGTGGAGAAGAAACTGGTCCGGCCGCTGGAGATCGAGCTGCGTTTGCCGGAGGGCGCGGCCCTGGTCAGCGGGCAGCTGAAAGTGGAGGCCGGCCAGCTCGCCGGGCGGGCCCTCAAGCTGTACAGCGACGTGTGGGAGTACGATCCCACCGACGACCGGGCCAAGGCCGAATGGGTGGTGCGCGCGCCGGCCGGCAGCGCTGTGACCATCACCGCCCGCCATCAACGCGCCGGCACCATTACCCGCACCCTGACGCTCTGAGCCTGGCTGACGCTTTACCGCATGTCCGACCTCGCCGCCTTTCTCGCCTGGTACGTGGCCGTCAGCCTGGCCGGCCTCCTGGCCCTGCCGCTGGCTTTCCGGTTGTTCCAGCGCCTGCCGGACCGGGGCTATGCGCTGGCCCGGCCGCTGGGCCTGCTGACGGCCGGCTATGGCTTCTGGCTGCTGGGCTCGCTGGGCTTCCTGCGCAACGACGCCTCGGGCGTGCTCATCGCCGCCGGCCTGGTGTTGGCCGCCGGCGCGGCCTGGCTGGGCCGGGCCGGCGGGCGGGCCCTGCTGGACTGGCTGCGCGCCGAGCGCGCCTACGTGCTGCGGGTCGAGCTCCTGTTCCTGCTGGCCTTCGCCGGCTGGGCCTGGGTACGCGCCTACAACCCCGAGATCGTGGGCACCGAGAAGCCGATGGAGCTGATGTTCATCAACTCCATCCTGCGCAGCCCGGCCTTCCCGCCCAACGACGCCTGGCTCGCGGGCCACGCCATCAGCTATTACTACTTCGGCTACGTGCTGATGGCGGCCCTGATCAAGGTGACGGGCGTGGCTTCGGCCGTGGCCTTCAACCTGGGCATCGCGCTGCTGTTCGCCCTCACGGTCACGGGCGCGCTGGGCGTGGCCGCCAACCTGATCGCGCTGGCGCAGGCGCGGGAGGCTGGACCAGGGCCGGCCCCCGCCGGCCATGGTCCAGCGGGCGTGGTCCTGCGGCAGGCCTTTTGGCCGGCCCTGCTCGCCCCGCTGATGGTGGCCGTGGCCGGCAACTTCTACGGCGTGGCCCGCCTGGCGCACGCCAACGGTTGGTTCGCGGACCTGGACGTGCCGGCCGTGTACTACGACTTCGGCGATCAGGCGGCCGGCCGCGCGCCCGGCCTGCGCGCCGGCCTGGTAAACGTCTGGGAGTGGCTGGACCTGAAGGGCGCCAACACGCCCCCCGCGCCGCAGCCGGCCGGGGCCGGCGTCATCTGGGACCCCGGTTTCTGGTGGTGGTTCAACGGCGCGCGCGTCACCCATGACCGCAACCTGCTCGGCCAGGAGACTGAGGCCATCACCGAGATGCCGGCCTTCTCCTTCATCCTGGGCGATATGCACCCGCACGTCCTGGGCCTGCCCTTTGTCTTCCTGGCCCTGGGCCTCGGCCTCAGCTGGCTGCTGTGGGCGGCCGGCCTGTCCGCGCCGGCTGATCCCGCCGCGGCCCCGCCGCCCTTGGCCAGCGGCCTTGGCAATTTCGGCTTTGCCCTCCGGCCGCTCCTCCCGGACGTCCTGCTCTCCGCCGTCTTGCTGGGCGGCCTGGGTTTCCTGAACACCTGGGACTTCCCGATTTACCTGTTCGTGGTGGCGGCGGCCTTCACCCTGGGGCTGGCCCGCGCCTGGGGCTGGGCCGAAGTGGGGCGGCGCTGGCCGCTGCCGCTCGGCTTCGGCGGCGCGCTCTTTGTGCTGGGCGTGGGCCTGTATCTGCCCTTCTATTTCACCTTCCAGTCCCAGGCCGGCGGCCTGCTGCCCAACCTGATCTACCCGACGCGCTTCCAGCAGACCGCGGTGATGTTCGCCCACACCCTGTTGGCCGCGCTGCTCACGCTGGTCTGGCTGGCGCGCCGGGCCGGCCGGGACCTGGACCGCCGTGCCGCGCTGTGGGCCGGCGGCGGGCTGCTGGGCCTGCTGATCCTGGTGGTGCTGGTCATGTCCCTGGCCGCCACGTTCAACCCGGCCCTGGCCAGCTTCGTGGAGGGCTTCCTGGCGCCGCTCAGCCGCGACGAGGCCTTGGGCCTCACCCTGCAGCGCCGGCTGGTCGATTCGTTCGCGGTGCTGGTGCCGGCGCTGATGATCGGCCTGTGCGTGGGGCTGGCGGCCGGCGCGCTCCGCCGCCCAATTACCCAATCACCCGACCCTCAATCCCTAGCCCCTGCTCAGCCAATCACCCAATCCTCCCCGCTCCTATTCACCCTGGTCCTGTGCCTCACCGGCGCCCTGCTGCTGATCGGCCCGGAGTTCGTCTACCTGCGCGACAATTTCGGCACGCGCATGAACACGATCTTCAAGTTCTATTTCCAGACCTGGGTGCTGTGGGGGCTGGCCGGCGCCTTCGGGCTGTGGCAAGTGCTGCGGGCGGCCCGGCCGTGGACGGCGCGGCTGGCCGGCGGCGGGCTGGGCCTGGCCCTGGCGGCCGGCCTGCTCTACACCCTGCCGGCCGTCTGGAGCAAGGCCGACCATTTCGCGAAGCCGGCGACCCTGGACGGGCTGGCCTACTTCGCCCAGCAGTACCAGGCGGATTGGGCCGCCGTCCAATGGCTGCAGGCCAATGTGAGCGGCGCGCCCGTCATCGCCGAGGGCATCGGCGGGCAATACTGGATCGAGGGCCGCTTCTCGCGCTTCTCCATGGCCACCGGCCTGCCCACCGTGATGGGCTGGCCCGGCCACGAGAGCCAGTGGCGCGGCCGCTACTTCGACCAGGTGGCCGAACGGGAAGGGGCCATCCGGCAGCTCTACCAGGTGCGGGATTGGGCCACGGCCCAGGACGTGCTGGCCCGGTACAATATTGAGTACGTCATCGTCAGCGATCTGGAGCGCCAAAAGTACGGCAGCGTCTACCAACCCAAGTTCCAGCAATTCATGCGCCAGGTCTACCCGCCAGAGGGCGTGGCCAGCGACGTGGCGATCTACCAACGCCTGGGGCCGACCGGAATCAAGTGAACTGTGATGGTCATGAACACTTCTGACACAGCCGCGCGCCGCGCGGCTTCCTGGCCCGCCGCCCTCTCCCTGGAGAGCGCGGCCTATCTGGCCCTGTTTGGGCTGGCCCTGGCCCTGCGGCTGGCCGGCCTGGGCGCGCACCCCCTCAACGATCCCGAGGCGCGCGAGGCCCTCACCGTGCTGCGCCTGCTGAACGGCGGGGCGGCCGGCAGCCTGCCGCACAGCCCGCTGTACTTCTTCTTCACCTATCTGGCCTTTCTGATGCTGCCGCCCAGCGATCTGGTGGCGCGTTTGGCGCCGGCCCTGGCGGGCGCCGGCCTGGTGCTCCTGCCCTGGTTCTTCCGCCGGGACCTCGGGCGCGCGGCGGCCCTGATCACCAGCGGCCTGCTGGCGGTTTCCGCCGGCCTGCTGGCGGCCTCGCGCAGCGCCGAGGGGACCACGCTCACGCTCTTCGCCCTGGGCCTGGCGCTGGGCTGGCTGCGCGAAACCGCGGCCCTCCATTCGCCGGAGGCTCCGGAGACCGGCAACGGCGCGGGCTGGCGCCTGATCGGCGCGGCGGCCGCGCTGGGCCTGGCGGCGGCCGGCGGCGGGCCGTTCCTGACCGCGCTGCTGCTGCTGGGCCTGCTGGCTGTGGTGGCGGCGCGCACCCAGCTTGGCCAGGACGTGGATTGGCGCGCCGGCCTGGCAGCTCTGGGCGCGCAGCGGCTGGCGCTGGCCGTGGCCTTCGGGCTGGGGCTGCTGGTGCCGGCCACGGTAGCCTTGATCTACCGCGCCGGCCTGGGCGCGCTGGCCAACAGCTGGCTGATCTGGCTGACCGGCTTTGCGGTCACGGCGCCCGGCCGCTCGCTGCTGGTGATCCCGGTCTTCCTGATCGCCTACGAGCCCCTGCTCCTGGTCTTCGGCTT
>JAEURL010000585.1 GCA_016789165.1 Anaerolineales bacterium
AAAGGGCGCCTGGCCGCCGGCCAGCTCGGCGCGCCGCTCGGGGGCCTGATCCGGGTGCGCGAACTGCGCGGTGACGTAGCGCTGATTGCCCTCCAGCAAGCGGGCCAAAGCCTCATCGGCGCTGAGCGGCTCGGCCGCCCGTGCGGTAGGCGTGGGCGGCTGGGTCGGCAGGGGCTGCCAATCCAGGGGGTTGAGGCTGGTATCGCGATTGCAGGCGGCCAGGGCGGCGCCGGCGGCGGTAATGCCAGCCAGCCCGAGCAGGCCGCGGCGGGAGAGACGGGTCATGAATGCGATTCCTCGGCGGCCGGCTCTTCCAGCAGGGTCACCCAGCCGCTGTCCAGGTCGTAGCGCGCGCCCACCACTTCCACTTCGCCGGCCTCCACCAATTCGGCCAGGATTGGCTGGCTGTGCCGCAGCGCCGTCACCTGGCGTTCGACATTAGCGGCCGCCACGGCCTCCCAGGCATCGCCGTAGGCCAGTTGGGCTTCCTCGATGGCGGGCTCGATGGCCTTCACCAAGTGCTCCAGGTGGCCTTCCATTTCCACGCCGGCCAGGGTCGCTTCCAGGGCCGCGCGCACGGCGCCGCAGCGCTCGTGGCCCAGCACCATGATCAGGCGCACGCCCAGGTGCTCCACCGCGTACTCGAGGCTGCCGATCATTTCATCGTCGACCACATTGCCGGCCACGCGCGTCACAAACAGGTCGCCCAGGCCCTGGTCAAACAGGATCTCGGGCGGCACGCGCGAATCCGAGCAGCACAGGACGGCCGCGAAGGGATGCTGGCCCTCGGCCACCTGCTCGCGCCGTTCGGTGGAGTGGCCGGGGTATTGGGCGCGGTTGGCCACATAGCGGGCGTTGCCGGCCACCAGCCGCTCCAGCGCGGACTCGCCCTCCACCGGCTCCGGGCCGCGCAGGGTCGGCGTAGGCGCCTGGACAGGCAAGGGGTCCTTGGTCCACGGACGGCAGGCGGCAACCACTGCTGCTAAGGCGCTGGTGGCGGCCAGGCGCAGGGCTTGACGGCGTGAGACGGCCGGCGAGTGAATGAGATCCATACGGCGTTCTCCCAGCGTTCACGCTAACACCGGGCTAAGGACGCTGTCAGTAAACGGCTGATGAAACCTGCCTCAAGTTCCCGTTCATTCAGGGGATGGCGTTTACTGGGCCATTGACATTACTATGTGTCGCATGGTATAGTACGACACATGGCAACGAGACCCACTTCATCGTCGGCGGCCGATAATCTCGACCTGGAGCTGCGCCGGGGAGTGGTGGTATTGGCCGTGTTGAGCCAGCTGCAGACCGAGCAGTACGGCTACTCACTCAAGAAGGCGCTGGCGGATCGCGGCCTGGAAATCGATGAGGGCACGCTTTATCCGCTGCTGCGCCGGCTGGAGAGTCAGGGTCTGTTGCAGAGCGCCTGGCGCATGGCCGAGGCGCGCCCCCGCCGTTACTACGTCATCAGCCCGGGAGGCCGGCGCGTTTATGAGGCCTTGTCCGCCAATTGGCGGGCGCTCACCCGCGTGATTGATCAAATGGTGCACCCGGTGGAGGTGACCGATGGAACCCCTGGATCTGCTTGAGCGCTACCTGCACGCCGTTGGCGCACAGCTGCCGCGGCCTCAGCGCGAGGACGTAAAGGCCGAGCTGCGCACGCTGCTAACCGAGATGTTGGAGGACCGCGCGCGCCAGGCTGAGCGCGCGCCAGACACCGACCTGGCGGTGGCGGTGCTGCGCGAGTTCGGCGAGCCGGAGGCGGTGGCGGCGCGTTACCGTCCGCCCGCCTATCTGATCGGCCCGGAGCTCTATCCAATCTTCATGCTGGTGGTCAAGATCGTCCTGGCTGTCCTAGCCGGTTTTGGCGTGCTGACCGTGGCGCTGGCGCTGTGGCGTTCCGAGGCGCCGTTGGCCGAACTCGGCCGGACGCTCTGGGAGTTGGGCGTCCAGGGGGCCGGCCTAGTGCTGATGAATCTAGGCCTGCTGGTGCTGATCTTCGCCGGCTTGCAGCGCTGGGGCGCGCGCCACTCCGCGGACGCGCCGGAAACCTGGAACCCGCTCGAGTTGCCAGCGGTCGAGGACCGGGACCGGATCGACCGCGGCAGCCTGATTACGACGCTGTCCTTCAATCTGATCCTGATCGTGGTGCTGAACTTCTTCCCAGATCTGGTGGCCGTGTTCTTCCTGCACGACGGGGTCTGGGGCCGGTTCCCGCTGCTGGCGCCCGAGTTTCTTACCGACCAACGGCCCTGGTTCACGGCGGCCTGGGCGCTGGAAGCGGGCTTGTACCTGGCCGTACTGTGGCGGCGGCGCTGGACTGTGCCCACGCGCTGGGCCGAGTTCGGCCTGTCGATCTTGACCCTCGTCGTCCTGGGGCGGGCCTTAATGGGCGGCGAGATCCTGGCCCCGGCGATCCTGACTGTCTTCGCCAAAGGGGTCATGGTGATCATGCTGGCGGTCAATGTGGCGGAGGCCATCGGCCAAATCTATCACCTGCTCGGCCGGTTCTTCGCCGCGCCGCCGGCGCCGCTGGGCGCGCCGCACCGGTAGCCGGATGCGCCCCGAGGTCCTGGCCCGGCTGGCGGCCCTCAACCGCGCCTTCTACGCCGAGCAGGGCGAGGCCTTCGCCGCCACCCGCCCGCGCCTGGCCGCCGGAATCCGGCGCGTGCTGGAGCGTGTGCCGGCCGGCGCGCGGGTGCTGGAGGCCGGCTGCGGCGACGGCAAGGTCGGGCGCTGGCTGGCGCGGAATGTGGAGGCCGTGACCTACGTCGGGCTGGACGCGAGCGCGGTCATGTTGGAGCGGGCCCAAAGAATTACTGAACTGTGGGCAGTGAACAGTGAGCAGTCAATCACTTCACTGGCCACGGCTCACAGTTCACTTCGTTTCCTTAACGCGGATTTGTTGACGACCGATTGGAGTTCGGCCTTAAGTGACCAATTGTTTGATTGGGTATTCGCCTTCGCCGTCTTCCACCACCTCCCCGGCGCAGAGGCCCGGGCGCGGGTGATGGGAACACTGGCCGGCCGGCTGCGGCCCGGCGGCTGGCTGGCGCTGTCCAACTGGCAGTTCACGCGCAGCGAACGCCTGCGCCGGCGCCTCGCGGCCTGGGACCGCCTGGGCCTGGCGGAGGCGGACGTGGAAACTGGCGATTACCTGCTCACCTGGGAGCGGGGCGCCGGACGCGGCCTGCGCTATGTCCACCTGTTGGACGAGGCCGAGGCGCGCGGCCTGGCGGCCGGGGCCGGCCTGGCGGTGCGGGAGGTCTTCCAGGCGGACGGCCACTCAGGCGACCTGGCCGAGTACGTGCTGCTGCACAAGCCGGCCGGCGGGACCGGACAAACGGAGGGGCCGGCCGCTGACGTTTCACTAATCTGAATGCCGGTATAATCGCGCCAATCTCAGGTTCAGGAGCCCTGTATGTCCAAATTTGTGGAGTTCCCGCTGGAAGGCGGCGGCTCGATCGTCATCGAGACCGTGGAGGAGAAGAAATCCGGCTCGAGCGGCTTCGTGAAAGGCGGTGAGGCGGCGGCGGAGGCCCCCGACCAGGCCCGCCAGTCGTTCGACACTTCGGTGGAAAACGTGCGCCGCTCGGCGGACCTGCTGGTGAGCAAGCTGCGCGGGCTGAGCGCCCCGCCGGACGAGATGGAGGTCTACTTCAGCCTCAAGGCGGCCGGCGAGCTCGGAGGCCTGGTGGTGGCCAAATCCGGCGGCGAGTCCAACTTCAACATCACGCTCAAGTGGCGGCGCGACGACAAGCGGGAAGAGCCCAAGAAAGACGAAAAGGGCGAGGCCTGATCCGCCGCTGCCACCGCTCGACGACGCGACGCACTTGCCCAAGTGCGTCGCGCGCTTAAAGCGCCATGCCTCAAACCTTCACCTGCCCCGCCTGCGGCGCGCCGCTCCAGCTCGACCACGACGGCGACGCCACCGTCCGCTGCGGCCACTGCGGCAGCACCGTCATCCTGCCGGAGGAATTGCGCGAGCCGGCCGAGAGCGCAGCGCCGTCCCCGGCCAGCCCGCGCAGCTGGAGCCTGGCCGAGATGCTCCAGCAGGCCGGCCAGTTCGGGGAGGTGGCCCGCCTGGTGCAGGCCGGCCAGAAGATCGAGGCCATCAAGCTCTACCGCCAGCTCACGGGCGTGGGCCTCAAGGAGGCCAAAGACGCCGTCGATCAACTGGAGGCCGGCCAGGTGGTCCAAGTGGGCCAGTTGATCGTCCAGCAGTGGACGGCCGGCGGCGGCGAGCGGCCTGACCTGGCCGAGATGCGCCGGCTGCTCCTGGCCGGGAAGAAGATCGAGGCCATCAAGGTCTACCGCTCGCGGACCGGCCTGGGCCTCAAAGAGGCCAAGGACGCGGTGGAGGCCATCGAGGCCGCGTTGGGCCGGTCTGGGCCGGAGCCCAGCGTGGTGGTGGACACGCCCCAGAGCCCGGACGTGATGGTGAAGCTGGCCGAGGTCCGCAACCGGCTGGCCGCCGGCGACAAACTAGAGGCCATCCGGCGCTTCCGCCAGCATTTCAACACCGGCCTGCAGGAGGCCAAGGACGCGGTGGAGGCCATGGAGCGCGGCCAGCCGGTGCCGCCCTGGACCCTGCGCCCGACCCCGCCGGCGCGCCGGGCCGGGGCGCCCAAACCGCGGGCCGGCCGGGGCAACGCCTGGCTGACCGGCCTGGCGGCGCTCCTGGCGCTCGGGGCCGCCATCCTCCTGTGCGGCTCGCTGCCGCTGATGTCCAGCGGCTCGTTCCGCCAGGCGGCCGAAATCGCCACCCACGACCCGCAGGTCATCCAACGACTCGGCTCGCCCGTCAGCGTGGTCTGGTGGAAGCTGGCCTGGGGCCAGATGAGCTGCGGCAGCCGCTGCTCCAGCAACTACAGCTTCTACGTGGCCGGGCCGCAAGGCGAGGCGCGCGTCCAGGTGCTCTCCGATTCTTCCGGCGGCTTTCCATTCCTGGGCGAAGGCGAGTGGACCCCGGACCTGCGCTATTACTTCGCCGCTGGCCCCAGTGTGGATGTCCGCGCCACCGAGACCCCGGTGCCGCCCACCGCCACCCTCAGCCTGGCCGAGGTCGACGCCACCGCCGGC
>JAEURL010000593.1 GCA_016789165.1 Anaerolineales bacterium
CGGGATCGAGTACGTGGACGACGTGCAGGACGCCGTGACGCGCCTGCAGCGCTTCTGTGACATGGTCAAGACCGCCGAGCGCGGCTACTCCGGCTTCTTCGACGCGGTCAAGGTCAAGGAGACCGAGCTGGCCAAGCTGTACGCCTTCGACAACGCCCTGCTGGACAACGCCGGCAAGGTAACCGAGGCCGTGGACGGCCTGGAGGCGGCGGTGAACAACAATGAGGGCATCCCGGCCGCCGTCCGCAAGGTGTCGGCGCTGGTGGCGGAGTGCAACACGGCGTTCGAGCGCCGCAAGGAAGTGCTGTTGACGGCCTGAAGCCGGCCGCGTACCCGGGCATCTAAAGGAGACCCTTCATGTTCAAGAACCCTTCTGGCCGTATCTTTGACATCATCGATTACCCCAACATGGGGGCGAATGAGATCGTGCGCCGGCTGCCCGAGGGCGGCAACGGCAACTTCCGCATCGGCTCACAGGTGCGCGTCTACGAAGGCCAGGCCGCGGTCTTCTTCCGCGACGGCAAGGCCCTGGACGTGTTCGGCCCCGGCCAGCACACCATCACCACCGCCAACATCCCTTACCTGATCGACCTGGTGGGCAAGCTCTTCAACGACCGCTCGCCATTCGCGGCGGACGTGGTCTTCGTGAACACCAAGGAGTTCACGGACATGGGCTGGGGCACGCCGCAGCCGATCCTGGTGAAGAACCCCGGCTTCGGCCTGGGGGTGGCGCTGCTGCAGGCCTTCGGCACCTACGCCTTCCAGATCAGCAACCCGCAGCAGTTTGTGGCCCAGGTGGTGGGCGCGCGCGGCGCTTTCACCACCAACGACATCCAGAACCGGTTCCGCTCGATCATCCTGTCCAAGATGCAGGACCTGCTGGCCGAGACGGCCACCAAGGGCGGCAAGAACGTCCTGGAGATGATCGCGCTGACGGAGGAGATTGGCGCCGGCGTGCGGGCCAAGTCCCAGGAGGACTTCAAGGCCATCGGCGTCACGCTCAAGCAGGTCTACGTCAACAGCATCAAGCCCGATGAGCGCGGCGCCGAGCAGCTGCGGGCGATGGGCATGCTGGATATGGCCACCTACACCCAGCTGCAGGCGGCCGACGCCATGCGCGAGGCGGCCAAGAACCCCTCCGGCGGCGCGGGCCTGACGGCCGGCATCGGCGCCGGCGTGGGGCTGGCCAATGTCATGGGCCAGGCGCTGCAGGGCGGGCTGGCCAACACTGTCCAGGGCGGCATGCAGCAGGCCACGGCGGCCGGCGCGGCCGCTGGGGCGGGCGCGGCGGCGGCCAGCGTGCCGGACGTGATGTCGCCGGCGCAGGCGGCGGCCTATATGCAGGTGACCGAAGAAGACGTCATGCAGATGATCAACGAAGGCCAGATCAAGGCCAAGAAGATCGGCTCGGCCTTCCGCCTCAGCAAGTCCACGCTGGACGAGTTCCTCAAGTCGTAAGCTGGCTGAAACTGCCCCCTGGAGCCCTCGGCCCTCGGCCCGGGCTCTTTTTTTTCCGCGGCGGCGCAGAAAAACAAACAGGCCCGGTCAACGCCGGGCCTGCCTATTTCGGTGGTGTGTCGTTGTCGATAGGCCGCTCCTTTTCTCGGGCAAGAAGTGAAACGGGCTGTCTGACAAAACTCAAGTGGAGGGCGAAACCGTGTTACCGGGGATAGGGCTCCTTTCAGAAGAGGGTGGTTCCGGTGAGTTACAGCTGATCAATCGATCTGAGTGCAGTTTATGCGCTTTTTGGCCGGCCGGCAGTTAGCGTTGAGGCGCAGTAGTTAGCCGTCTCTATCCCTGGGCGGCGGAGTGGACTTGGCGGAGCGTGGCGCGAACCTGCTGCAGATGGATGCGGTCGTGGTCGAGCGCCCAGCCCATGATCTCGGCCAGGGTGGTGGGGCCGAACAAGGCGTGGCGCGCCGGGCGCTGCCAGGCCTCCGGCGGCAGAGCCGTCAGCCGGGCGTAGAGCCTTTGCCGCCCGGCGGCAAAATCCGCCAGCGCCCGCGGCCCGGATTGCGCCTGATAGTCCCGCTCACCCACCCAAGGGTCGGTGTCGGCGCCGGTGAGGAAGGGATTCTCACCTTCCAGCACCGCGCTCACCCGCGCCTGATTGACGTCTTGATCGACGTCGCGCAGGTGGCAGACGACCTCGGTCAGCGACCACTCGGCGGCGGCCGGCCGGCGCGTCCACAGCGCGGCCGGCAGATCGGTCAGTTCATCCAACAGGCAGGCCAGATGGCCCAGCAGCAGGGGCGGGATGGAGGTCGGCGGCGGGTGGGGCGGCTCCAGGCCGCCCAGCGCCTGCTGGGCCCAGGGCAGAAACGCCTCCAGCGGGCCGCAGTTCAGCGGCTGCGCCTGATCGGAGGGCGGCGCCTGGCCCGCCTCCGTCACCCAGTAATGGGGCATGCCCAGGCGCGCGGCCGGCACCATGTCGTCGGACCAGTCGTTGCCGATCAGTAAGGCCTCTTCCGGGCGCAGGCCCAGCCGGGCCAGGATCTCGGCCAGGTACTCGGGATGCGGCTTGGCGAAGCGGCAATTCTCGATGTGCGTGATCAGGTCGAACGGCAAACCGTCGGCGCCGGCCCAGTTGAGACGTTCCAGGATGGCGGCGAGCGGGAAGAGCGGGGAGGTGGCCACCACCACCCGGTAGCCGGCGGCGAAGGCCCATTCCAGGGCCAGCCGGGCGGCCGGCCGCGGCTGGGTGTGGACGCGCAGGCGCGCGAACTCGGTGCTGTAGAAGGCCTCAAAGCGGGCCCACATCTGCGCCGCCCGGCCGTCCTGCGCCGGCGGAAAGTTGTCCAGGAAGACCTGGCGCAGCGGGCGGGCCGGGTCGGTGTTGGCCAGCATGGCGCGCGTGCCGGCCATCAGGTGGCGCACCAGGCTGGCGCCGTCCAGGTCCGGGAAGTGCCCGGCCACGGCCTGGAAGTAGGCGGGCAGGAAGACCCGCATATCGTTGCCGAGCAGGGTGTCGTCGAGATCGAACAGCAGGGCTTTGATCATGCGGACGAGGACCCCCCGCCGAAAGCACGCAACCGCGACGCCGGCCGTGCGGCCGGCGTCATTCGTCTTTGGTCAACTGCTCGAAGGCCCCCAAATGATGGCACTGGCCGCAGCCCACTTCGGGCACGGCCACGGCCTGGGCGCTCTTGGTGCAGTGGGCGTGCAGTTCCACCCGCCGGCCCAGGCCCAGCCAGGTTTTTGCCACCGTCGCCTCCAGCACCAGGTGCGGGCAGGCGTTGGCGCGCGTCACGCGCGGCACCGGGCAATCGCGGCACAGGCCGCGCGACCAGCGCTCGCTGCGCGGGTTGCGGGCGATCAGCCGGCACTCCTCCACGTTCCGCCCGCGGTGGTAATCGGCGTGGAAGAACTCGCATTCGAAGCCGGCCGGCGTGCGCATGGCGGTGGCGATAGCCTTTCGGCGAAGGAGGGCGGGACCGGGGCCGGCGCAACCGGAGTCCGCCGGCGGTCCGGCCGAATTCAGACGCGGGTGACGTAGGCGCCGGTGTCGGTGTTGACGCGGATGGTGTCGCCGACGTTGACGAAGAGCGGCACCTGCACCTTCAGCCCGGTTTCCATCGTGGCCAGCTTGTTGGCGCCGGTGGCCGTGTCGCCGCGCACGCCCGGTTCGCTCTCCACCACCTTCAGATCCACGTTGGCCGGCAGCTCCACGTCGATGGGCTGGTCCTCGTAGAAGGTCAGCTTGACGTCCAGATTCTCGCGCAGGTAGCTGACGTGATCGCCCAGGATCTGGGCGGTCAGCGGCGTCTGCTCGAAGGTGGTGTTGTCCATGAAGTAATAGAAGTCGCCGTCGTGGTAGAGGAACTGGGCCACGCGCGTCTCCAGGCGGATGTCCTGCACCCGGTCGCCGGACTGGAAGGTCTTCTCCAGGTTGACGCCGGTCTTCAGGTTGTAGAGCTTGGTGCGGATGGTGGCGTTGCCGCGGCCGGGTTTGTTGTGGCTGTAATCCAGCACCCGGTAAAGCTGGCCGTCCAGCGTAAAGGTCACGCCTTTGCGGAGGTCGTTAACGTCGATCATGCGGGCCGTCCTTGCGGTGAAAACGATGGGTCTTGACAACAAAGGGCGCAGGCCGGCCGGACCGGAAACCTGCGCGTTGTGAAAGATTATAGCCAGTGGGGCGGGTATTCGTCAACGGAGGCCGGCCCGGCCGCGCCGGGCTCAGGCCCCCAGCCACTGGGCGGCGTCTTTGGCCAACTGGGCCAGCGGCGCGCGCCGCACGGTGCAGCGCGGAAGCGACTCCAGGAAGACCCGTCCGTAGGCCTTGCTGAGCAGGCGCCGGTCCAGCAGCACCACCACCCCGCGGTCGCTCTTGGTGCGGATCAGGCGGCCGAAGCCCTGGCGGAACTTGAGCACGGCCTCGGGCACGCTGTATTCGTCGAAGGGCCGCTCGAAGGTCTCCGAGCGCGCGGCGATGATCGGATCATCCGGCACGTCGAAGGGCAGGCGGGTGATGACCAGCACCGAGAGCGCGTCGCCGGGCACGTCCACGCCCTCCCAAAAGCTCTTGGTGCCCAGCAGCACGCCGCCCTCGGAGGCCTTGAAGTTGTCCAGCAGCATGGTGCGCGAGGTGCCGTCGGACTGGTCGTAGACGTCGATGCCGGCGCGCTGCAGCGGGCCGCGGATGGCGCCGGCCGTCTGCTTGAGCTGGGCGTAGGACGTGAACAGCACCAGCGCCCGGCCGCGCGAAGCCTTGCACAGGTCGATCAGGGATTTCTCCAGCGCGCGCTGGTATTCCTGTTTGATCTGCGGCTCGGGCATGTCTGTGGCCAGGTAGAGCAGGGTGGAGGTCTCGTAATCAAAGGGCGAGCCGACGGCCAGCTCGTCCACGTCGCGGGCGTTCAGCCGGCCCTTGAGGTAGTTGAACTCGCCGGCCGTGGTGAGCGTGGCCGAGGTCATCACCACCGCCTCTTTGGCCAGCCACAGGTGCTTCTCCACCAGCGTGCCCACGTGCAAGGGCGCGGCGTGCAGCGAGAGCCGGCCGTCGCGGCCGTTGGCCTCGGCCCAGTAGATCCGGTTCGGGTCCGGCTTGGAGACCAGGCCGGCGGCGTTCTCCACCACGGTCGTGACGTAGCGGCCGGCCAAGCCCACGCCCGAGGCCAAATCCTCGGCGCGGTCAAACTCCAGGTCCGGGTCGCGGGCCCATTTGACCAGCGCGGCCTGCAGGCGCGCGAGCGAGCCGGCCAGGGCCTCCAGGGTCGGGCGCAGCTGATCCCACTGGATCTCCACCTGGCTCCACTGCGGCAGGGTGCGCGTCGCGGTCGTCATGCGCACGTTCTGGCCGTAATCGCTGATCGGCCGGCCCTCGCGGCATTCGGCCAG
>JAEURL010000605.1 GCA_016789165.1 Anaerolineales bacterium
CGAGGTCCCGCGCCTGCGCCACAAGGTCAGCCATCCCGCCCCGACCGCGCGCGTCCGCCTGGATGCGCGCGGGGCCGCGGGGCCGCGCGAGGCGGCGCGGGCGGTGCGCGCCGCCCTGCCGGCGCTCTTCGACGGCGTGCAGGTCACGCTCAACGTGGTGGAAAGCCAGGCCGGCCAGTTGACGGCGGAGGTCTTTCGCGACGCGCGCGGTTCCCGGCATTCGTTGACCATCCCGGTTACTTTGCCGACGGCCGACGCGGAGCTGGCCCGCGACCGAGTGGCCGGCTGCGTCTATCTGGCCGGCCCCGCCGACGTGCCCGTGGCCCAACAACTCAGCCGGCTGTTTCCGAGCCTCAACGTGTGGTCCGGCCAACCGCTTGCTTTGGGAGTGGGGCGGGCCAGCGGCCAACCAGTCCAGGCGAAGGCGGTGCCCGTCCATGATCCCGCCCATCGCCGCCATTTGGCGGTGAGCACGCTGGCGTTGGACTTGGGCGGCATCGACGCGGGTTTGCCCCGGCGCGCGGCGGAACTGGACGTGCCCTGCCTCGGGAGTGCGGACAGCGCTGGCCAACGCGAGCTCTGGCCGGCCCTCTGCCTGAGCCAGGCGGAGGTCTCCGCGGCGGTGGCCTTGGCGCGCAGGCTGCTGACGGATCAGGCTGAAGCGGCGGCGGCGTGCGCGTGGGCGCGGCGCCAACTGGCCGCGCCAAGGGAGGCGGGATGACCGTTCAGATGTATTTGATCCAGCCCAAAGACCGCGAGGCCGATCAGGCGCGCGAGACGATCGCCGAATATATCGCCCAGCGCGGCGGCTTCATCCTGATGGCGACCTCGTACGGCTCGCTCATCGCCGCATTTGATGATCGTCACCTCGAAGCGGTCAAGGCCCACTACCTGGTGGAATTTGCCAGCGGGGTGACGCTCAATTTGAACGCCCCCGGGGCCGAGGCGCTCCGCCAGCTGTTTGCCGAAAACGTCGCGGCGCAGCTGGTGGAACGGGGGCTGACACAACCGGGCCGGCCGGCGGCGAACGCGCCGCCCCCAACGGCCAGCGGCGGGTTCCCGCCGGGTTATCGGCCTCTGCGCTGGCCCACGCGCCAGGCCGAGGAAGGAGATGAGTAACGTTATCGAGCCACTGCCTGTATATGGGCCGCCGCGGCTCTGCCATCCTCCGTCCGGCGGCTCGTCCTAAGATGGCAATCGTTATCCGTGCCTGATCAAGGAGACGCTGCATGAGCATTGGCCAACAACTGCTGGATGTCCCGTTTCCAGAGATGGTCTACAAGCTGGCGAATGCGATCGCGCAGGGCCAGCGGCGGCTCGACCGGGCTTCGCTGGATACGGCCAAGGCGCTGGCCAAGGCCAAGGTCAAGGTCATCCCCGAGATCTATGAGGTGATCCAGCCGGGCAAGGTGACGGACGTGGGCGGCATCCCCGTGACCGGGGTGGACGTGCAGACCACGTACGCCGACCCGGCCACCTACACCCTGCTCCAGGCCGGCCTGACGCCGACGTTCTACCAGTTCACCGAGACGCTGATCGAAGTCAAGATTTCGATCTCGCAGCGCACCGAGTTGTCGTCGGAACTCGAGATCGGTTCGGAGTTCGAGTTCAGCACCGAGACGGAGGCCGAGGCCAGCGCCAACTTCTTCCTGTTTGGCGGCAGCACCAAGGTTAAGACCTCGTCCACCTTCAGCTCGCACGTCAACTTCACCAGCTCGGCCAAGTATTCGTACTCGGCCGAAGGCTCCAGCCTGCTGCGGACCACCCTCAAACCCGTCCCGCCGCCGCCACGGCTGCTGCCGCGCGTGGTGACGGTGAACGCGTTGAAGCAGCCGCCGGAAGTGACCTTCTCGTAACGATGCGGATCACGCCGACGCAGACCAGCTTTTCGCCGGATGGGCCGCCGCCCAGTTTTCGCCTGGAGACCGGCGGCCTGCCCTTCTGCGCCGTGCAGATAGCCAACGACGCCGCGCTGCTCAACGGGGCCTTCGCCGCTCGGCGAACGCAGGCCAATTTCTTCGATAGCTGGCACGGCGACGACCGGGGGTACAGCACCTCCGGTCGTCGCCCCCTCCGGCGCGAGGTGGCGGGGCAGCCCCTCGCGGCCCCGACTGGGCGCCTGACCTATACCCTGCCGCCAGCCGCCTGGGCGCGGATGCGCGGCGCAACTCAATTCTTCTATCGGCTGATGGCTTTCGCCGACGAGCGCCGCCGGGGGGCGCGGGCGACGCTGGAAGACGTGGATTGGCGGCGCGCGCCGTCGGTCTCCATCGCCCGGCTGCCCGCGCAGCCGGCCCGTTCCCCCACCGCCGCCTTCCGGGGGCGGGGCGTCCTCAGCCGGGACGATTTTTTGGAGCAGGCCGCCGATCAGACCGCGGACGGCACTATCGTCCACGGCCGCGACGGAGATTTCTATTTCGCGGTGTTGAAGGCCGACTGCTTCCACCTGACGGTGGTGGAGGCGCACGCCTGGGGGCTGACCGATACAGTGGCGGCCATGCCGCGCAAGCCAGACGCCGTCATCAACGGGCAATTCATCGCCAGCGCCATCGGCCTTGGCACCGAGGGCGAAGTCATCCGCGAGGGGGCGCGCGTGAACGCGGACTCAACCCCGACGCGCTACTACCTCGGGCAGACTTGGCGCGGATCCGACATCAGCGATTTCCATATCGCCCAGGGCAATCCGAGCGTCGTCGAGCCGGAGGCCTTGCGCGCCGCCTTTGGCGGGCTGGGGCCGGTGCTGCTGTCCGGGGCGGCCGTTTCGCCGCTGACTCCGTGGGCGCAGAGCCTCTACGCTCGCGGGCGGGACATTGGCCGCGGCGTCATCGCCCTGCATCGCGCGCGCGGCCTGATCCTGTTGCTGGTTCAAGCGACTATCCCCTTCTACGCTTCCGCCGCCAACGCCATGACCTTGGCCGAACTGCGCGACTGGCTGCAGCAGCAGGGTTTTGCGGAGGCCATCTTCAACGACGGCTCTGACTCGGAGGCGTTGTACGCGGGCGGCGGCTGGCAGTTGACGCCCGGCTGGGTCAAGGACGAGGCGATGGATTTCGCC
Organism: Anaerolineales bacterium; assembly: GCA_016789165.1. Lineage (GTDB taxonomy): Bacteria > Chloroflexota > Anaerolineae > Anaerolineales > UBA6663 > SpSt-583. The sequence continues at coordinate 3,056 of JAEURL010000605.1, forward strand.
CTCGGCTTCGTCAACCGCCAGCGCAACCGGCGCGTCAATTTCCTGGCGATTGACGGAACGAAGAGCGCCGACGGCGAGGCGTTCGCGCGCACGGTCAAGCGGCCGCTCATCACCCACTACTCGCCGCGCAACCTCGGTTTTGATTTGCGCGCTGAGCCGGCGCTGGCCGCCATCGCCGCCACCTTTCAGAGCCCGCTCTATGTGCTGCAGGCTTGGCGGGCGGCGACCCAGGCGCAGGCGGAGGTGATCGGCCGGATCGTCGAGTTGGCCGGGCATTCCGTGCATTGGGCCGATGTCCTCTATCTCTCCAGTCACGCTTGGCGTCATGGACAACTCTGGTATTACGCCAACGACGATCACGCTCAGCCCAAACGCATGCTCGCCGATCCCTGGTCGGACGGGTTTCAGCCCCTCTGGCGCACCACGCCGAGTTGGTTGATCATCGCCGGCTGTGCCGTGCTGGCCTTGCGCTACTCGCGCGGCGTGCGGCTGGACGGCATCGAGCGCGGGCATCTCGTGGACTGGCATCACGATATTCACGGTGCCAGCGCCAGTGTGCCGGGCCTGGTCCCGGCCACGCAGACGGTGTTCGCCGTCTATCACCCCGGCTGGGCGTGGTACGAGCGCATCTTTCAACACAGCCCCAGCCTGCGCGGCGTGCTCGGGTATTGGTATCGCTCACCCAGCGGCGGGCGCGATGCCGAGATCGTCGAGGATTTCACGCTGCGGCTGACACAAGGCGAGTCGTTTCTCAGCGCTTGGGAGGCGGCCAATCGCGGCGGCTGGCTGGAGGCCGAGGCGCTGTGGGCGGCCATGGTGCGCCCGGGCTGTGAGGACGACACGCTGGCGACGCTGGAGGACGCCGGCCGGCGCCTGGCCAGTGGCGCGTTTACCTATTACGACCGCTTCCAGCGCGGGCGGACGATGACCGCGGCCTTTGGGTTCGCCAACCGCCTCGACGAAGTCTCCACCGTTGGCGGCGTGACCATCCGGCGCAACGCCGGCTACGATGACCTGGCAATCGCTGAACTGGAAGCCTTGGCCGTCAGCCCCAGCGCCGCGAACTTTCTTGCGTACACCGATGGAGTCGGGCCGTAACCGCGCCATGCACCTCGCCGCCTACATGCTCTCCTGCCCGGAGCGGGAAGCTGTCCGCCAGCAGACCCTCGCCAATCTCCAGGCCACCGACTGGGGCGTCCCGCCCTATGTGGAGATCGACCGAACGGCCTTCACGCGGCGGCAAGAGCGCATTGATCACACGGCCCGGCTCCTGGTGCGGGCCGCCATCGCCCAGCGGCCGGATTTTGTGCTCGCCCTCGAAGACGATCTCGCTTTCAATCGGGCCTTGCGGCTCAACCTGGAGCATTGGCCTCCTTTGCGGGAGACGCCGCCCGGCGGATTTTTCTTTGGGTCACTCTACAACCCCAATGTTGGGCAGCGGGAGCGCCGGCCGGACCTAGCCTACTTCGTGGCGCATCCCAACACCGTGTACGGCGGCCAGGCCGTGATCTTTTCGCTGGCCACGGCCCGTTATCTGGAGGCGCACTGGACGGAAGAGATCGGTATGCCGGACGTCAAATTGCCCCGCCTGGCCGCGCGGCTCGGCCCGCTTTACTACCACCAGCCCTCGCTCGTCCAGCACGTCGGCGCGGTCAGCGTCTGGGGCGGACATTTTCATCAGGCCCGGGACTTCGACGCGGACTGGCGGTCGCCGCGCACCGCCGAGGCCCCCGCCTGACGCCGGAAATCGACCATGTCTTTTTCGCGACGAGTGCTGGAGCGCCGGCAGCGGCGGGAGGAGCAACGGCGCCAGGCCGAACTGGAGCGCCGCCAAGCGGCCGACCTTGAGCAGCGGCAAGACGAAGAGCGGCGCGCGGCGGCCCGGCTGGAGGCCGAGGCGCGCGCGGCTCAGTTGGACGCGGCCCGGGCGCAGCGGGAGGCCCTGCTGGTCCGCTTGCGGGCGCAGCAGCGGGCCGCGCGCCACGCCGAGGCCGAACGCGCCGAGCGTCGTGACGCGCTGCTGGAGATTCTGCACGCCGCCCGCCACCAGGCGCGGCAGGCCGAACTCGACGAGGCCGCGCAACACGCCCAGCTGCGCCAGAGCCTGACGGCCGAGCGCCGCCAGGAACAGCAACAGGCCGGGCAGGCGCAGGCCCGGCGGGCCGCAGCGCGCCAGACCCGCCTGGAGGCGCAGCGCGCCACCGAGCCAGACGTCGAGCAGCCGGTTGGCCAACGCCAGGCCGCGCTGCGGGCGCGATTGGCCGAGCAACAGGCCGCCGGCCACGTGGAGACCCGGCGCCAGGCGGCCCGGCGCGCACAGCAGGATGAAC
>JAEURL010000627.1 GCA_016789165.1 Anaerolineales bacterium
CCCGCCTTGGCCGGGTCTTCGGTCCACTGCATGGGCGTGCGCAGGCGCTCGTCCGGTTTCATGCCGGTCATGCCGATCTCCTCGCCGTAGTAGACGAAGGGGATGCCGGGCAAGGTGAACAGGACGGCCGAGACCAGTTTGCCCTGGTCCAGCGCGTTGGTGCCCACCGCCAGGCTGGCCGCCCGGTTCATATCATGGTTGGTGAGGAAATTGGCGTTGTTCTGCTGGGGGAAGTAACGGAGCATATCGTTCAACAGGAAGTTGACGATCGCGCCGTTCGCCCCGCCGATGGCGCGCCGGTAGCTGCTATCGGGGTTGAGCGAGAAGTCGAAGTTGAAGGCCGAGGTCAGCTCGTCGCCCTGGGTGTACGGGGCGACGTTGGAGTTGGAGGTCCAAACCTCCCCCACCGTGAAGGCCTCCGGGTTGAGGCTGCGGTAGTACGCTCCCCACTCTTTCAGGAAGGCGTGCGTGGTGGGCGCGTCGGCCAGGATCCGGCCGTCCTCGTCCAGGTAGCGGATGGCGTCCAGGCGGAAGCCGTCGATGCCCATATCCTGCAGCCAGAAGGCCGTGATCTTATTGACCTCCGCGCGCACGGCCGGGTTATCGTAGTTCAGGTCCGGCATCTGGTCCCAGAAGATGGCGTAATAGAACAGGCCGTTGCTGGCCCGGTACCAGGCCTGGGCGTTCCAGGGGCCAAGCGTGCCAGGGTCCTTATCGGACCAGATGTACCAATCGCGGTAAGCGGGGTCGCCCTGCACGGCCTTTTGGAACCAGGGATGCCGGGCGCTGGTGTGGTTGAGCACCAGGTCGATGATGATCTTGATGCCGCGCTGGTGCGCCTCGGCCAGCAGGTTCTTGAAATCGTCCAGGGTCCCGTAATCGGCGTTGACGCCGTAGTAGTCGGTGACGTCGTAGCCGTGGTAGGACGGTGAGGGATGGATGGGCATCAGCCACAGGGCCGTGATGCCCAGCTGCTGGAGGTAATCCAGCTGGGCCGTGATGCCGTTGAAGTCGCCAATGCCGTCGTCGTCCGAATCTTTGAAGCTGCGGACGAAGATCTCGTAGAAGACGGCCGTCTGCCACCAGGGGCCGGCCGGCGCCGCGGTGGCGGTGGGGGCTGGGACAGCCGTCGCGCTGGGGGCCGGGAGGGCGGTGGGGGCGGCCGTGGGCGGGGGCGTGGCGGCCGGCCCGCAGGCCGCCAGGCAGCAGGCCACGATCAGAACCACGTTGCGGAGCGCTGTTGTTTTCATCGCAATCTCGTCACCGACAGATGCGCGGGTTCGGCTAGGGCGTGAGCGGCGGGCCGCCGGCCGAGGCCTGGACCGGGCTCGGGTCCTGGACGTTGCCGCCGACCGGCAGGCCGCTCGGCACGGAGGCCGGGATCGTGCGGCTGAGGTCGAGCGCGCTGGGCGCCGTCAGCGCGTCCAGGAAGGCCAGCAGGTCTTGCAGCTCGGCCGCCGACAGCTGGGCCTGTTCGCTGGCGGCCGGGCTCCGGTATTTCAGGATGGCGGCCAGCAGGTCCGGCTGCTCCTGGCAGGCGCCGCGCAGGACGGCCGCCAACTGCTGGGGATCGTAATTCAGCAGGCCGGCGGTCGGGTTCAGGTGATGGCGGAGGGTGGCCTCCAGCGTCGTGAAGGCGCCGTCGTGCATCCACGGCCCGGTAAGAGCCACGTTGCGCAGCGGCGGGGTGCGGAAGGCGTAGCGGTCGCAGTCGTTGCCGGTCTCGCGCGCCCGGCCCAGGTCAAAGGGCTGCTCGCGGCCCTTGCCATCGCCGACCTGCGGCACGGCCAGGTTGTGGAACTGCTGATCCGTGAGCAGGCCGCCGGAATGGCAGCTGGCACAGCCGGCCTCGCCGTAGAACAGGAGCGCCCCGCGCTTGGCGGCCGGCGCCAGGGCGCCCAGGTCGCCGCGCAGGTAACGGTCGAACGGGCTGTCTTCAAAAGTGAAGGTGGCGATCTCGTAGGCGGCCAGCGCGTTGGCGGCGTGCTGGAAGCCGAGCTGGTCCGGCGGCACCTCCGGGTAGGCGGCCTGGAACAGGCTGACGTAGCCCGGGATCTTGAGCAGGCGCTGCATGAGGCCGCGCCAGATCGGGCGCGCGGTGTAGTCCAGGATGGCGGCCAGCTCGTTGGGCTGGCCGAAGATGTCGGTGTCGCCCAGCAGGCCGCGCATCTCGTCCCGCGAGGTCACCGGGAACATGGCCTGAGCGGCCAGCAGGCTGTCCAGGCCGGCCGGCAGGCGGTCGCTGGCCGGCGTGTTGAAGCCGGCCGCGTCGGCGAAGACACGCCCATCCCAGAAGAAGACCCGCCATTACGGGTAGCCGAGGTTGAAGAGCGGCTGGGCGTTGCGCGGGATGAAGTCGCGG
>JAEURL010000694.1 GCA_016789165.1 Anaerolineales bacterium
GCCTTCGGCGCGCAGCTTCAGGCCGTGCAGCATGCGCTGCTGCATGACGAAGCCGCCCGCCATCATCGCGGCCGTCAGCACCGGGTTGGCGCCGGCGGCCGGCCGCTGGAGGCGGAACCGGACAATCAGGCGCGTGTGGTCCGGGCCGGCCGGATCGAGCTGCCACAGCCAGGTCCACTGCATGGCCGCCGGGTCAATGGCATCGGCCAGCAGGTAGCGGCCCGGCTCGACGGCCCGGACCTTCAACACCCCCTGGATGATGGCCGCGCCGGGCTGAGGGGTCTGCCACTCCGGGTGCAGCCGGCCGGCGTTTTCGTAGTCGACGGCGTAGCCGCTGGCGCCGGTCAGGACGCCCACCCGATCTTCAATAAACGTGTAGCTGTAAAAGCCGCCGCGCGTGTCGCCCAATTGCGCCACCCAGGGCCAGACCTGGTCCGCCGGCGCGGCGATATCAATGTCATTGGTCCAGTTCAATAGCGGCAGCGGGGCCAGCTCGTCGCCGGGCAGGCCGCGTGCCACTTCGTCCGCGCTGGCGCCCCAGGTCGGGATCTGGGCCATAAAGACGGCGAAGGCGCCGGCCAGGGTGAGCGCCAGCGCGCCCAGCCCCAGCAGCAGACGAAACACTCCAGTACGCCAGAGCATGCCGAACTCCTTAGGCCGGGGCGTTCAGGCCCCGCGAAACAAGTGCAGGATGGCCTCCGGCGGCTCCGCCTTATCGACGAAGGCGTCCGCCTGGGCGGCGCCGGCCGGCGCCGCGGCTTCCGGCCGGGCGCTGGTGACGAACACCTTCAGGCCGGGCGCGGCCTGCCGCAGGGCCGCCGGCCGGTCCGCCTGGGGCTCGCCCGGCAATTCCCAATCCAGCAGGATGGCGTCCGGGCGGGTGAGGGCGGCGGCGGCCAGCGCGGCCTCCATCGTGCCGGCCTCGGCCACCACGGTCAGGCCCAGGCCGGCCTCCAACAGGAGCCGCAACGCCGACCGCAGCGCCGGATCATCATCGGCCAGCAACACACGCTTCATGACAGGCTGCCCACCCTTCTCACGGCCAGTGTAGGCCGGCCGGCGGCGGGCCGCACCGGCCGCCAGGGGGGTTTCCCCCTGGCCAGGTGGCCAGGGAAAAGAAAACGCCCGCCGAGGGCCGGCGGGCGCGGGAGCCGGGCGGGCCGGCCTCAGACCAGTTTCTTCTGCATGGCCAGGGCGACGGCCGCGACGCGGTTGTCCACCCCCAGCTTGGCGAGGAGATTGCTGATGTGGAATTTGACCGTGGACAGGCTGACCACCAGGCGCTCGGCGATCTCGCCGTTGTTCAGGCCCTCCACCATCAGGGCCAGCACCTCCCGCTCGCGCTCGGTGAGGTCATGCGCCGGCGCGGGCGTTTGGGCGGCCTGCACCAGCGCCTGGGCGGCCTCGGGCGAGAGCGTCATCTGGCCCAGGCGCGCGGCGCGGATGGCGGCCGCCAGCTCGGCGGCGGTGACGTTCTTCATCAGGTAACCCACCGCGCCGGCCTGCAGGGCGGCCTGCACCAGGTCGTTCTCCTGGAAACTGGTCAGCGCGATCACGTGCGTATCCGGGTGCGCGGCGCGGATGCGCTGGATGGCCGTCACCCCGTCCATCACCGGCATGCGCAGGTCCATCAGGACCACGTCCGGCTGGAGGAAGGCGCAGCGCTGCACGGCCTCGGCGCCGTTCTCGGCCTCCCCCACCAACTCCAGATCTGGCATCACGGCCAGGAACGCCCCCAGCCCGGAGCGGACGACGTTGTGGTCGTCCACCAGCATCACGCGGATCCTGCGGTGTGTATCGGTCACGTCCCGGCCTCCCACGTCACTGAGATTTGCGTCCCCTCGCCGCGCTCGCTGTACAGGCTGAATTTCGCGCCCACGCTCTCGGCGCGTTCGCGCATGATCTGCAGGCCGAGATGGCCGGCCGGCACCGCGGCCGCGTCGAAGCCGGCCCCATTGTCGGCGATGGTCAGGCGCACCACCGGGCCGAGGCGGGCGGTGACGAAGGCCTGCGAGGCGCGGGCGTGCTTGACGGCGTTGTTCAGCGCCTCCTGGGCGATGCGGTATAGCGCCACCTGCACGTCGGCCGGCAGGGCGCGGTCGCCCTCCACGCTGAGCTGGATGGGCAGCCGGGCGCGGCCCGTCACCGCCTCGGTCAGCTGGCGCAGCAGCGCGCCCAGCGGGATCTCCACCAGCGCGTTCGGGCGCAGCTCCACCAGCAGAGTGCGCATCTCGGCCAGCGCGCCGCGGGTGAGCTGGCGCAGCTCCTCCAGCCGGCGCTCGCCCTCCGCCGCGCTCTGCCGCCAGACCTGCGGCAGCACCTCGGCGATCAGGGTGGCCGCAAAGAGCGTCTGCGTCACGGCGTCGTGCAGATCGCGCGCCAGGCGGGTGCGCTCGCTGGCCACCGCCTCCTGGGCCGCCTTCTGCTGCAGCAGGGCGTTGGCCTGGTTGAGCTCGGCGGTGCGCTCGGCGATGCGCCGTTCCAGGGTGCGCTGGGCTTCAGCCGCCTGCGCGGCCAGCCGTGCCTCGGCCTCCTTGGTCTCGGTGATGTCCTCGATCAGGCCGGCCAGATACTGAACCCCGCCGGCGGCGTCGCGCACAGCCGAGAAGTTGACGCGCCCCCAATAGACCGATCCGTCTTTGCGGCGGTAACGTTTCTCGAGCAAGTATTGATCGCGCCGGCCGGCCACCAAGTCTTCAAACTCGGCGCGGCCCAGCGCCCGGTCCGCCTCCACGGCCAGATCGGAGGTGTTGATCTGGCGCAATTCCTCGGCGCTGTAGCCGGTCAGGCGCTGGGCGGCCAGGTTGGCCGAGAAGACGCGCCGGTCCAGGCCCATCAGCGCCACCCCAACCGAGGCGCTCTCGAACACGGCCCGGAAGCGGGCTTCCGAGGCGGTCAGCTCCGCCAGAGCCGCGCGCTGCGCGTCGATGTTCTCCAGGGTGCCGAAGATGTACTGGGGCGCGCCATCGGCGCCGCGCACCAGCGAGTAATTCAGCCGGCCCCAGAAACCGCTGCCGTCCTTGCGCACGAAGCGGCGCTCGAAGGCGTATGTCTCGCGCTGGCCGGCCGCCAGCTCGCGGAACAGGGCGGCGTCCAGTCCGTTTTCTTCGGCGGGCCAGAGCCGGACCGGGTCCAGGGCCAGCAGTTCGGCCGGGCTGTACCCGGACATCCGGCACACCGCCGGGTTCACCTGCAGCAGGCGGCGGTCCAGCGCCAGCAGGCCCATGCCGATGGCCGAGTGCTCGAACATGACCCGGAAACGGGCCTCGGCCTGCTCCAGCTCCTGGGCCGCCCGCCGCGCCAGGGCCGCCTCGGCGCGCTGGCGCTGCTCCACCTCGCGCGCCAGCCGGCGGTTGGTCTCCTCCAGTTCGGCGGTGCGGACCCGGACCACGCTTTCCAGCTGGCGGTTCTGGGCGCGGATGGTGTACACCCGCGCCTGGAACAACCCAAAGCCGGCCAGCGCCAGCGCCGCCAGGCCAAGGCCGCGGAACCACCAGGTCTCCCAGATCGGCGGCGTGACCGTCACCGGCACGGCCAGGCCGGCCTCGTTCCAAACCCCGTCGCCGTTGGCCGCGCGCACGCGCAGGGTGTAGCTGCCGCCCGGCAGGTTGGTGTAGCTGGCGTAACGGCGCGGCCCGGCCTGGATCCAATCGGCGTCGTAGCCCTCGAGCTGGTAGGCGTAGACGTTCCGGGCCGGGGCGCTGTAATCCAGGGCCGCGAACTCAAAGGCGATAAAGTCCTGGTCGTGGGCCAGCGTGATCGGGGCCGCTGGCGCGCGCCGGACGGAGGTGTTGAAGATCTTGAAGTCCGTCAGCGCCACCGGCGGCGGGAGGCGGCCAGGCTGGAGGGCGGCCGGTTCAAAGACGTTGAAGCCGCGGCCGCCGCCCACGTACAACTGGCCGGCCCGCGTCCGCAGCCAGGCGCCGGAGTTGAACTCGTTGCTGGCCAGCCCATCGGACGAGTCGTACAGCGTGAAGCGCTCCACCTGGGGGTCGAAGCGGGCCAGGCCGTTATTGGTGGTCACCCATAGCGCGCCGGCCGCGTCTTCCATCACCCCCAGCACCGTGGCGTTGCGCAGGCCCTCCGCCTCGCGGTAAGCCCGGAACGCGCCTGTGGCCGGGTCGAAGCGGTTGAGGCCGCCCTGCGTGCCCAGCCAGAGCCGGCCGTCGGCCGTCCGGTGGATGGCCCACACGCTGTCCTCGCTCAGGCTGGCCGGGTCGCCGGCCACATGCTGGTAGCGCGTGAAGCGCGCCGCCGCCGGGTCCAGGCTGGCCGGGTCGTTCAGGTCCAGCCGGTTCAGCCCCCCGCCCCAGGTGCCGATCCACAGACTGCCGTCCGGGGCCGGCAGGAGCGAGACCACCTGGGCGTGGCTCAACGCGGCGGGCCGGGCCGGCTCGGCGGCGTAGCGCACAAAACCGGCGGCGCCGGGATCGAGCCGGTGCAGGCCGGCGAAGGTGCCCACCCACAGCCGGCCGGCGGCGTCGGAGGCGATGGCGGTCACGTTGCCGTCCGCCAGCGCCAACGGAGCGGCGGGGTCCGGAGGGAAGTGGGTGATAGTCCCGGTGCGCGGATCCAGCCGGTCCAGGCCGCTGCCCAGGGTGCCGGCCCACACCGCGCCCTGGCCGTCCACGTGCAGGCTCATCACCAGATCGTTGCTCAGGCTGGCCGGCTGGGCGGGGTCATGGCGGAAATGGGCGAAGGTCCCGGCCGAAGGGTCGAAGCGGTCC
>JAEURL010000707.1 GCA_016789165.1 Anaerolineales bacterium
GAGGCCAGGCTGACCGACGTGGCCGGCGCCTCGGCCGCCGTGGTGGTCGATCTGCTCACGTACAGCGCCCGCGGCCGCTTCGTCGGCCCGGCCCACAGCCTGTCCCTGCGCGGCGCGGCCACCCACCTCATCCCGCCCGGCGGCTATGGCTATGACCTGCTCCAACGCCGGCCCCTGGTGGCGGGCCGCCCCGAGCCGGCGCCGGCCGCGGCCGGGCGCACTTTTGCGGCCCTGCGGCTCCCGGCCGGCTGCGGACCGCTCTGGCTGGCCGGCGGCCTGGCCGGGGACCCGGCCGGCGCCGTGACCCAGCGCTTCGCGGCGCTCAGCGGCGGGCCGGCCGCGCGGCTGGTGGTGCTCGCGCTCGGGTATGCCCAGACGGCGGAGGCCCAGGCCGATGCCCAGGCCTTCGCCGCCGCGCTGCACAGCCAGGCGGCCGCGGTGGCCTGGTTCGTGCTGGAGGCCAAGCTGGATCAGGCCGCGCTCCAGGGCGCGTTGGGGCCGGCCACAGGCGTGCTGATCACGGCCCCGGATCAATCCCGGGTGCTGGACGCCCTGGCGGGCGCGCCGGCCGTAGTGAGCGCCCTGCGCGCCCGCTGGCAGCAGGGTTTGGCCCTGCTGGCCGACAACGCCGCCGCCGCCGCGTTGGGCGAGGCGGTCAGCCTGAACGCCCCCTCCACGGCCGCCAGCCTGGAGGCCGACGCCGTCCGCAGTTTCCGCGCCGACGGCGTGCCGATCCGGCCCGGTCTGGCCTTCGTGCCGGGCGTGGCCGTGGAGCCGCGCCTGCTGCCGGACCGGCACTGGGGCCAGCTCTACAACCACGTGCACCGCCGCCCCGCCCGGCTGGCCGTCGGCGTGGATGTGAACACCGCCCTGGAGCTGAGCGCCTCGGGCGCGACGGTGGTGGGCGAGAGCGCCGTGGTGACGCTGGACGGCCGCTGCGCGGGCTTCAGCCTGGGCAGCAACGGCGCGCTGGGCGCGCGCTGGGTGCTGCTGGATACGTTTGCGGCGGGCGAGCCCGTGCACCCTTGATGGAAACGCCTGCGTCGCCGGCCTTGGCCGCGCGGCGCTCATTGTTCGTAAAGGAGACTTCGCATATGGCACTTCGAACCCTGCCTCGCCGCGCGCGATCAGGCCTCAACCTGCTGGCCGCAGCCGCGCTGCTGGCCGGCGCGCTGGGCCTGCTGCCGGCCGCCCCGGCGCGGGCCCTCTCCGCCGACATCGTCATCAGCCAGGTGTACGGCGGCGGCGGCAACTCCGGCGCCGTCTACACGAATGACTTTGTCGAGCTCTTCAATCGCGGGACCACGACCGTCAGCCTGGCCGGCTGGTCCATCCAGTACACCAGCGCCACCGGGACCGGCACCTTCGGCTCCGCCACCAACCTGATTACGCCGCTGTCCGGCTCGCTGGCGCCCGGGCAGTATCTGCTGGTGCAGGAGGCCGCCGGCGCCACGCCGGTCGCCGCCTTGCCCACGCCCGATGTGACCGACAGCACCCCGATCAACATGAGCGGCACCGGCGGCAAGGTCGCCCTGGTCAATTCGACCACGGGCCTGGGCTGCAACGGCGGCTCCACGCCCTGCTCAGCCGCGCAGCTGGCGCAGATTGTGGATCTGGTCGGCTGGGACGGCGCCAACTTCTACGAAGGCGCGGCCGCCCCCGCCACCCTCAACTCGACCGCGGTCCTGCGCCTGGCCAATGGCTGCACGGAGACCGACAACAACGCCTCCGACTTCGCGGCCAGCACGCCCACCCCGCGCAATTCGGCGTCGCCCCTCAACCCGTGCGCGGCGCCCGATACCGCGCCCGAAGTCGCCGGCACCTACCCGGTCAACGGCGCCACGGACTTCCCGGTCAACGCCAACCTGGCCGTGACCTTCAGCGAGCCCGTCAACGTGGCGGCGCCCTGGTTCACGCTGTCCTGCTCGGTGAGCGGCACCGACATCGCCACCACCTACAGCGGCGGGCCGACCACGTTCGCGCTGGATCCGGGCCTGACCCTGACCAACGGCGAGGCCTGCACCCTGACGATCCTGGCCGGCCAGGTCACCGACCAGGACGGCAACGACCCGCCCGACAACATGGTCATGAACTTCGTGGTGGGCTTCTCGCCGTTCGACATCTGCGCCCAGCCCTTCACGCCCATCTACCAGATCCAGGGCGCCGGCCTGGCGGCCGCCGTGACCGGCGTCGTGACCACCCAGGGCGTCGTGGTCGGCGACTTTGAGGGCACGGCCGCCAACTCCGGCTTCTTCATCCAGGACCTGACCGGCGACGGCGATCCGGCCACCTCGGACGGCCTCTTCGTCTTTACGGGCAGCTCGAATCTGGTGAGCGTCGGCCAGGTGGTGCGCGTCACCGGCTTCGCCCGTGAGCGCTTCAACCAGACCACGCTCAACGGCAGCAACAGCAATACCTCCGCGGTGCCGGCCGCCAACATCGCGCAGTGCGGCACTGGCGCGGTGGCCCCGGTGGACGTCAGCCTGCCCTTCGCCGACGCGAACTTCCCCGAGCGCTACGAGGGCATGCTGGTGCGCTTCCCGCAGGCGCTGGTGATCGCCGAGTACTTCAACTACGACCGCTTCGGCGAGATCGTGCTGGCCCAGCCGCTGGCCGGTGAAAGCCGGCCGTTCACGGGCACCGCCATCGACGCGCCCGGCGCCGCCGCCAACGCCCGCACGGCCGCCAACGCCCTGAGCCGCATCACTCTGGACGACGTGCAGAGCGCCCAGAACCCGCCGACCCTGCGCCATCCCAACGGGCTGCCGTTCTCGCTGGGCAACCTCTTCCGCGGCGGCGATCTGGTGACGAACGCCGTGGGCGTGCTCGGCTTCGACTTCAGCCTGTACCGCATCTTCCCGACCGGGCCGGCCGACTACACAGCCGTCAACCCGCGCCCCGCGGCGCCCGAACCGGTGGGCGGCACGGTGCGCGTGGCGGCCATGAACACGCTCAACTTCTTCGTCACCGCCGACTACCCCACCGGCGACCCGCTGGACAACAAGTGCGGGCCGGCCAATAACGTGGAGTGCCGCGGCTGGGATAGTGACCAGGCCAGCGAGTTCACGCGCCAGCGCGACAAGCTCCTGCAGGCGCTCACCGGTCTGGACGCCGACATCATCGGCTTGAACGAGCTCGAGAACAGCACCGGCGTCGAGCCGCTGGACAGCATCGTGGCCGGCCTGCCCGGCTACGCCTACATCAACACCGGCGTAATCGGCACCGACGCCATCAAGGTCGGCCTGATCTACCGCCCGGCGGTGGTCACCCCGGTCGGCACCTACCAGCTGCTGACCTCGGCCGTGGATCCGCGCTTTATCGACACCAAGAGCCGGCCGGCGCTGGCCCAGACCTTCGAGGTCAATGCCACCGGCGCCCGCTTCACGGTGGTGGTCAACCACCTCAAGTCCAAGGGTTCGGACTGCGTCGACGTCGGCGACCCGGACCTGGGCGACGGCCAGGGCAACTGCAGCCAGACCCGCCGCGCGGCCGCCGAGGCCCTGGTGGACTGGCTGGCCACCGACCCGACCGGCAGCGGCGACCCCGACTTCCTGATCGTGGGCGACCTGAACTCCTACGCCCAGGAAGACACGCTGACCGAGATCAAGGCCGGCTCGGACGACACCGCCGGCACGGGCGATGACTTCACCAACCTGATCGCGCACTTCCAGGGCGTCTACGCTTACTCCTACACCTTCGACGGGCAGGCCGGCTACCTGGACCACGCCCTGGCGAACGGCAGCCTCTTCCCGCAGATCACGGGCGCCGAGGACTGGCACATCAACTCGGACGAGGCCGATGTGCTGGACTACGACACCACCTTCAAGCCGGCCGCCCAGGACGCGCTCTACGAGCCGAACGCCTACCGCACCTCCGACCACGACCCGGTGGTGATCGGCCTGATCCCCAACGCGCCGCCCACGGTGAACGCCGGCGGGCCGTACGCGGTCAATGAGGGCGCCTCAGTCATCCTGAGCGCCACGGGCAGCGACCCGAACGGCGACACCCTGGCCTACGCCTGGGATCTGGACAACAACGGCTCGTTTGAGACCAGCGGGCAGACCGTGACCTTCTCGGCCGCCCTGCTCGACGGCCCCAGCAGCTACACCGTCAAGGTGCGCGCCACCGATCCGCTTGGGCTCACGGCTGAGGGCAGCGCGACCGTCAACGTGGCCAACGTGGCGCCGACTGTGCAGGCGTTGACGCCCAGCGCCGTCAGCGTCTATGTGGGCGACGTCGTCAG
>JAEURL010000013.1 GCA_016789165.1 Anaerolineales bacterium
CGATCTTGAAGGTAGTGGCCAGCGCCGCGAAGACATGGACGTGCGGGCCGCCCTGCTCACCGGGGAAGACGGCCCGGTCAATGCGGCGCGAGAGGGCCGGATCGGTGGTGATGATGGCGGCGCCGCGCGGGCCGTTGAGCGTCTTGTGGGTGGTGAAGGTGGTGACGTGGGCGATCCCGACCGGCGAGGGGTAGACGCCGGCCGCGATCAGGCCGGCCACGTGCGCCATGTCGGCCAGCAGGTAGGCGCCCACGGCGTCCGCAATGGCGCGGAAGCGCTTGAAGTCCGCGATCCACGGATAAGACGAGTAGCCGACGATGATCATCTTCGGCTTGTGCTCGCGCGCCAGGCGCTCGACCTCGTCCATGTCGATGCGGCCGGTGGCTTCGTTGATGGTGTAGGGTACGATCTTGAAATACTTGCCGGAGCGGTTGGCCGGCGAGCCGTGGGTCAGGTGCCCGCCGAAGAGCAGGTTCATGCCCATGACCGTGTCGCCGGGGGTGACCAGGGCGTTGTAGACGGCGTTGTTGGCCGGCGCGCCGGAGAGGGCCTGCACGTTCACGTACAGCTGGTCCGGGCTCAGGCCGTGGGCGGCGAAGGCCTCGGCGCAGCGCCGGCGGGCCAGCGCTTCCACGGCGTTGGCATACTCGGTGCCCTTGTAGTAGCGCGGGTCACTGTAGCGGCGGAAGTGCCCCAGGCGGGCCTCATAGTCCAGGAGCGCGGCCTCGGCCATGAAGCGCGAGTCCTCGTCCGGGTAGCCCTCGGCGTAGATGTTCTGGAAGCGCGAGCTCAACCCCTCCAACACCGCGTTGGGGGCGGTGGATTCCGAAGGGATCAGGATCAGTTTGCGGTACTGGCGCTCGGCCTCGATCTGGCACAACTCGTAAACGTCCGGGTCAAGGTCGCGCAGCGAGCCGCGAAAGAGGAAGTCTGGCATTGGGGACTCCAGAATGGGAGGATAGGGAAGTGGGCGCGGTGGTACGCCGGGATTGTAGGCTTGCGCAGGGGAGACGTCAAGCAAAACAGCCGGTGCGGCGCGTTAGGGCCGGGGCCGCGCCGGGCCGGTTGACGGGCGGGCGCGGCGCGGTACACTCGGCGGCATGACCCTGCCCTGGCAACTCACCCCGGAGGCCGCGGCGGCCCTGCGGCTGGCGCTCATTCTGCTCCTGGCGCTGCTGGCGCGCGGGGGCGTGCGCCTGCTCTTTACGCAATTGGGCCGGCGGCTGGAACGCGGCGTGCCGGACCCGGAGCGGCGCGGACGGCTGCAGACTTTCCTCTCGGCCGGCCGCAGCCTGGCCGCGGCGCTGATTGTGGTGGTCGCCGGGCTGACGGCCCTGGCCGTGCTGGGCGTGGACATCGGCCCGCTGCTGGCCGGCGCCGGGCTGGTGGGGCTGGCGCTCTCGCTCGGGGCGCAGACGCTGATCAAAGATTATCTGGGCGGCCTGCTGATCCTGGCCGAGGACCAATTCCGGGTGGGCGATGTGATCAAGATCGGCGAGATCAGCGGCGAGGTGGAACGCATCACCCTGCGCACCACGCGCATGCGCGATGTGGAGGGCCGGCTGCACGTGCTGGCCAACGGCGATATCCGCGCTGTCTCCAACCTGACCGCGCAGTGGTCGCGCGCGGTGGTGGACCTCAATGTGGAATATTCGGCCGATATGAACGCGGTGCTGCGCGCGCTGGAGGCCGCCGCCCGGCGCGCCGCCGCCGACGAGGCGCTCAAGCCCCTGCTGCTCGAGGCGCCGCAAGCGCTGGGCTGGGTGGCGCTCAAGGATTGGGCCGTGCAGGTGCGGCTGCTGGCCAAGACCGCGCCGGGCAAACAGTGGGCGGTGATGACGGCCCTGCGCCAGTTCGCGCTGGAGGCCCTGGCGGCGGAGGGCATCGCGGTGGCGGTGCCGCGCCAGTCGGCGGGGAACAGTTAGCCGCGCCCGCGAGGACCGCCACCATGAAGATCTGGGCGTACGTCTTCATTAGCACCAGGCACCCGCGTGCTGTCGTGCAGCGCCTCCGCCAGATCCCGGGGGTGGTGAAAGCCGACGCCCTGCTGGGTACGCCGGACGCGATTGCGATTGTGGAGGGGGACGACCTGGCGGCCATGGACGCCGTGATCGACCAGATCGTGGCGGTGCCGGAGGCGGCCGCGACGGATTCTAAGGTGGCGCGGTGGATTGACTGAAGCGCGGGCAGTGCCCCCTATAGGACTCGAACCTATAACCCCGCGGATGTAAGCCGCGTGCTCTGCCAATTGAGCTAAGGGGACGTGCCTCCATTATATCCGACCGGGGCCGGCCCGCCGGTGACACGATGCCTCTGGATACCCTTTACTCCGACGCCGCGCTGTACGACTTGGTCCACCTCGGCCCGTGGAAGGGCGAAGCAGAGTTCTATCTGCGCATGGCCGCCGAGGCGGCCGGCGGCCAGGCGGCCGGCCGCGTGCTGGAGCTGGCCTGCGGCACCGGCCGGCTCACGCTCCCCCTGGCCGAGCGCGGCTTGGAGATGACCGGCTTGGACCTCTCGCCGGCCATGCTCAGCCGGGCGCGGGCCAAGGCCCACCAGGCCGGCGTGGAGGCGCGCTTCATCCAGGGCGATATGCGCGCCTTCACCCTGGGCGAGCGCTTCGACCTGATCTTCATCCCGATCAACTCGATCTGCCACCTGCTCACCCGCGCGGATGCCGAGGCCTGCCTGGCCAGCGTGCGGGCGCACCTGGCGCCGGCCGGCCGCTTTGTGATCGATGTCTTCAGTCCGTCGCTGGCGATCCTGACGCGCGAGAACGGCCGCTGGTTCGACTTGGGCACCTACGAGGACGAGCAGGGCCGGCCCGTGCGCCTGTCCGAGCAGAACCGCTATGAGCGCGATACCCAGCTCAACCACATCGTCTGGCGCTTCGAGGGCGAGGCCGGCCGGCCGGTGGAGCGCCGGCTGACCATGCGCCAGTATTTCCCCCAGGAGCTGGACGCGCTGCTGGCCTATAACGGCTTCGTGATCGCGGCCAAGTACGGCCAGTATGGCGGTGCCCCCTTTCACGCCGAGTCCAATCAGCAATTGGTGGTGGCGCGCCTCGCCTAACGCGGCCGGCCGCCGGAACCCCCCGCCGACGCGGGCCTCTGCCGGAGCCAGGTGATGCCCCCCGCCTGGGCCGCGGCCACGCCGAGCGCCAGGGCCTGCACCGCCGGCCCAAAGGCGAAGAAGTTGCTGGCCGTCGTGATGTACCGGAAGCCGGGCGGCGTGGCGATCAGGTGGTGGACCAGCGGAAAGAAGAGGTAGCTGATGGCCAGCCCGGCCAGCAGCACCGCCGGCGCTGCGGGGGCCGGCCGGCGGCGCCACGCGCGCAGGCCGCTCATGATCCCGAGCCAGACCAGGCCGGCCACCACCCCGCCGAGCGCAACGCCCCAGGCCACGGGCAGGGTGACCGACAGGCCGCGGCCCGGCAATTCGATGGCGCGCATCAGCGTCAGCGCCGGCACCAGCGCCAGGCCGTCCGCCGCCAGCCAGGCCAGGTCCCCCGGCCGCCGGGCCGCCCACTCCCCGGCCAGCGCGGCCGGCGCCAGGCCGGCCAGGGCCGCCGCCGTGCACGCCGCCGCCAGAGCCGGCGGCAGGGTGGGGGTGTTGACGGTGAGCGTGATGGCCGGGATGCCCAGCAGCAGCGGCCCCGCGCACAGCGCCCAGACCCGCCAGCCGGCCGGCGCCTCGAAGCCGCGCCACAGCCGGCCCACAATCCCCACGGCCGCCGAATACCCAACCAGCACCGCGCCGGCCGCCACCAGGCCCGCCATCCAGTAGCGGCTGGAGGTCACGTCGTCGAAGGGCTGGGCGGCCGCGATGTTGGTGGTGGTGTGGCCGTACAGGAAGATCGCGTACCGGTCGGCGACCGCGAACCAGTAGTAGAAGAGGCCGAGGACGACGGTGGCGAGGAGCGCGGCCCAGGGCAGGGCGGCGCGCCAGGCGGAGCGGGAGGGCTGAACCGGGGCCGGTGGCGTGGCCGGTTGGACAGAGGGCATGCGCTGACTCTCGTTTTCCGACAGGGCTGGGGAGTATGACGAAGAGCGCCCGCGCCGGTGACAGGCCCGCGCCGCGCCGGCGGCCGGCTCAGCGCTTACTGGCCTTGAGCCGGCCCTGCACCGCCGCGCCCGTCAGCTCGCGCACGGCGTTGGCCGCAATCCAGCGCGCGGCCCGCGCCTCGCTCTGCCCGAGCTCGCGCGCCGCCGCGAGGGCGGCCCGGTTGAGCGCCCGGTTGCGCTTGCCGATGTTGCGCAGCGCCCAATTGACGGCCTTCTTGACGAAGTTGCGTTCGTCTGGGGCGGCCCGTTTGATCAGCGGCAGCATCTGGAGGAAGCGCTCGTCCCCGGCCTCCCGGTCGTGCCAGGCCAGGCACGCGATCAGGGCGAAGGCCGCCCGCTTGACGAACTCCTCCTCGCGCCGGGCCCAGGCCCGCACCTTGCGCCAGGCGTAGGGCGAGCGCTCGAACAGGTTCTGGCAGACCTGGTCGCACACGTCCCAGGAGTTGAAGTCCTTGACCCAGGCGTCCATCTGGCGTTCGGTCAGCCGCTCCGGGTCGGCGATCATGGACGCCACCATGCGCGCCTCCGGCGAGCCGGCCCTCCACAACTTGAGCGCCAGCCCGTGGTCTGGCCCCAGCGTTTTGGCGATCCGGCGCATGGCCGGCACGCTCAGCCCCAGCCGGCCCTCGGCCGCCATGCCGAAGCGGGCCATGCCGGCCACCTCAGCGGGCCGGGCCTGCGCCTGGATCATCGCCAAAGCGTCCGCCAGTGTGGTCATACGTGCCTCCTTGCCTCCTGTTTTACCACGGCTGGCCTGAAAGAAAGCCGGCCCCTGGCGCGTTAAACTGGTGATGATGAGCACCGACGAGCCCGACCTGATCCGCCGCGCCCAGAGCGATCCGCGCGCCTTCGGCCCACTGTATGACCGTTATGTTGGCCGTATTTACGCCTTCCTGTATCGCCGCACGGGCGACGAGGCCCTGGCGCAGGACGTGACCGCCGCGGCGTTCGAAAAAGCACTGCGCGGCCTGCCGCGCTTCCGCTGGCAGGGCGTGAGCTTCGGCGCCTGGTTGTACCGCATTGCCCGCCACGAGCTGGCCCAGACCTTCCGCCGCGAGCGGACGACCGAGCCGCTCTTGGATTGGCACGTGCTGGACGAGCCGGGCGCCGCCGGCCGGCGCTCGCCGAACGGGCGGGAAGAGGCCCTGCACGCCGCCTTCGGCCGGCTCTCCGACGCGGACCGCGAACTGCTCACGCTGCGTTTCTTTGAAGACCTCTCCAGCGCCGCGACGGCCGAGGTCCTGGGCTGCTCGGTGAACGCCGTCTACGTCCGCGTGCACCGCGCCCTGGAGCGCCTGCGCGCCGAGTTGGCCCATGTAGAGCGACAGGAGGCCGAACATGCCTGAGCTGCCAAACCCCGCCTCGCTGGAAGAGTGGGGCCGCCGGCTGGACGCCGGCGAGACCTCCGACCCGGCCCTGCAAGTGGCGGCCCGCCTGCGGGCGGCGCGGCCGGCCGCCCCGCCCCTGCCCGCGTCCGTGGAGGCCGGCCTGCGCGCGCGCTTGCTGACTGGCGCGCCAGCTCCGCGCGGCGCCCAAACTCGGCCCGGCCCGCGCCTCCACCTGGGCTGGTGGGCGGCCACGGCCTGTGCCAGCCTGCTGCTGGCCGTGGTCAGCGCCACGTTCTACGCCCTCAGCCAGCCGCTGCCGCCTGTCCCAGCGAGTGAACAGGCCCCGGCGATGACGCCCGCCCTGCCCTCTGATCACGTGCTGATCCTGGATGTTGCGCCGGCCGCCGGCGCGGTCTGGCCGGAGGAACCCGCCGAGTTTGTGGTGACCCTGGCGTATACGCTCACCAGCGTCCCGACGGCGACGCTGCAACTGGCCTGGGCCGGCCCAACCGGGGAGGGGGCCTGGGACGCGGCCGTCTTCGAGACGGTGGTGGATGCGCCGGCCGAGCCCGGTTCCAATCACACCGCCACCGTCACCGTCCGATTCACGGCCGCGCCTTCCGGTCAACTGCGCCCGTTGAGCACCGCTGGCCGGCTGACCCTCCGCGCGCGGCTGCGTGCCGCGGCTGGTCTGGTCCTGGCGCGCGATGCCGCCTCGACCTTCACGTACACCCTGCCGCCCGCCGATGAGGTGCGCATCCTGGCCGCTTCGCCTGGCCCTGGCGAACTGCCGGCGGACCGCATTCAGCCGATCACGGTGACCGTGGCCTACACCCTCACCTCGGCCCCGGCGGCCTCCCTGCTGGTCGGCTTCGGCGATGACCAATGGCCGGGCGCGGAGGTTGATCCGAAGGCCGGCCCGATTTTTGCTGTGGGCGCGCCGCCGGTGATGGTCAGCGCCGCCGCGCACGAGGCCACCGCAGTCCTTTACGCCGATCCGGAGACGCTCTTGCTATTGATGAACGGCCCGTCGCTGTACCTGTTCGCGAACCTGAGCGCTCAGGATGCCGCCGGCCGCTGGCAGGGGCTGGCCCACACGCTGGCGTACGAATTCGTCTACCGGCCGCGTCTCCTGGTCTATGACCCTGACGTCTGTCCCGTAACGCGTCTGCCGGATACCGTCTTCATCCCGCCGGCGCCGTATCATCGCTCTGCGCCTTCGGCCGGGGAGTTCTGGTATGGCGCCGATTCGTTGTGGACGGCTCTGCCCGGCAACGGTCAATGGCCAGGTTTGCCGCATGACCCGGACGGCTACACTCAAAAAGTGTTCTGGTGGCGCGCGGGCTACTTGCCGGGTGATGAGGGCCGGTTCTCAGTAA